>DAOWEW010000161.1 GCA_030638305.1 Desulfobacteraceae bacterium | reverse complement strand
TGTAAAGGTATTGATTTTAGTAAAGATATCGTTTTCTTTTTCCCTGCTCCAGTCATAGTTAAATTTTAATACAAAAATTTTGCTCATATTCCATACTAAATCAGAACTGAATTTAGTATCATCCCTGAAATTTTTATCCACCTTATACTGCAAGTTTGCCCTCAGCTTTTCGGTCATGATCCAGTTAATATCTGATATATAATAAGTTAAATCTTCAGCATTTTCATTTTTTTGTAATTCACAACTGAATTTAAAATAAAAACTCTGAACCGGACGATAGTAAAGATCTGTTCCTATAGTATAATTGGACGTTGATATTTCCGTTCCATCTGAATTCTTGGTATCTGTCCATTCTGTAATATAATTAATTTCCGTTGTCAACGTCTTGGTAAGCTTCAAACGAAGATCAGAATTAATGGTTTTTGATAGTGTCTTTGTATCATCAACAATGTTATCCGTATAATTAATTTGACCATCTACACTCAGGTCAACTCCTTCCCATATATTTGCAATAATATGGAGAAGCATAGAGGAAATCTCAGTTTGGGTTTCAGATTCTGTCTTATTTATCAGATGGTTAAAGATAAGGTTTGCATTAAGTGTTTCAATCGGTGTTGAATTAAAATTAAGTGTAAAAGTATCTGTTGATGTATTGTCCTGTTCAGAATTATATTCAAGCCTTTTCCGATACTGAGCCCATGAATTTAAATATTTATGAAGCCTTGCATCCCCTCTAATGCTTATATTATGAGCTTGTACTGTTTGATCAATATCCGTGCTTTTAATTTCATCTTCGTTTGTATCCGTATCTGCGTTTGTATCTATGTTTGTATCTTCCTTCGCGCCTGTATCATCCAGTTCATAAGTATATGAAATCCTACACCATTTAAATGGCCTCAGCTTTAATCCTGCATCAAAAACAAGGTCTTTTCTGGTTTCATCAGTAGAAGAAGTATCGGTTGATGTAATGTTTTCTTTTTCTGTATCGGTTACAGTATAAGTGCCGGAAGTTGTTATCCTGTTTCCCCAAAAAGACTCTCTGAAATTTATCCTTCCCTCGTTTATAGTGGTAGTATCGTCTGTATCTTTAACGTAATCGTAATCTTTATCTTTACTGTGTCTTAGTGTAAAACTCACAAACTTATAAGTATAATCACCGAGTATCTCATAATACCTGGAAAGCGAATCTTTGGAATGAACAGAAAAGTGGTCGTAATTCTTCTGTTCATCATAACGAAATCTGATATTAGGATATTTGACTGATTTTGTAGAAAAGTTAGATGTCCATGTTTCAGTTGTAAGGCGGGTTTCCTCTGTCGGGTGTATGCCGAACATATCAATGCCTGTTTCATTTAACAGGTATCCTCCGTTGGCATTAAAATAATCATTTGCTATGTTAAGACGAAATTGGGGAGAAAGCCTGGTCGTTTCCGTACCATCAGTCGCCTCAATATCTTCAGTCTCCTCGGTATCTTCAGTAGCATTTGCGCCGGCATAGGCGGTGAAATAAATTTTTGATGTAATATCTTTTCTTAAATCAAGACGATACACTTGGTTTAGAGTACGTCCTGTATCTTTTTTGCCTTCCAGTGTCTTTGATTCTGATTTCATAGTACCATCAAAATTGAGGGTTATGCTATCAGCAGCATAGGCGACTTGAAATAAAGTCAATATCAACAGGAAAACAACCAGCCAGTATTTAATCATATGTAACTACTCAGGGTTGAAGGTTCAGGGTTCAATTGAAATCCATTGCTATTCTGCAACAAGAACTATATCATGAGGTTTCTTGCCGACCGGAACAGTTTTTATCACTCTTTCTGTCTTGATATCTATCACAGAAACATCCCCTGACGACTTATTTGCTACATAAAGCTTCCTGCGCATAGCATCAATATCCATTCCTGCCGGTGAACCACCTACAGAAATATTTTTTGTAATTACACCTGACTTTGTATGTAAAAAATAAATTTCATCAAAAGCAATATTACCGGCATACACTCTGTTTGCAAGACCGCAAATAAGACGTTCCGACCTGGAACCTATATTTACAGTATCAATCGAATTTGATGAACTATACGGAATATAAACAATATATATATCGTTTATACTTTCATTGCCTATATATAAACGGTCATCACACAACGCCAGATATTTAGGATTTGAGCTGAGGTTTATGGTTTTCTCCACTGCGCGTGTATCCATATTGACAACAGATATTGAAAGCGAATAATAATTTGATACATAAATCTTTCGTCTTTCCGTATCCGCCACAATATCAATCGGTTTTTCCCCAACATTTATGCGATTAACTACCATATTGGATGCAAGATCTATGACAGACACATTATTCGAATCAGGGTTGGTAACAAAAAGGATATTATCATCCCCGGATAAAGCAAGCTCCTCAGGTGAATACCCCCAATTATCAATTGTAGCCTTCACTCTGTTCACCGATGTGTCAATAACGGAGATACTGTTTGATCCGGAGTTAGCTACGTAAATTTTTGTTCCGTCACTGCTCGCTGTAATACCCCTTGGCGCTTCTCCAACAGCAATTGTCCCTACTACAAAATCCTCCTGTCTATCAATTACCGTAACGCAATTAGAACCTTCATTGGAAACATAAATAAGAATGTTTTTTATTTCCAGGCCTTGCGGCTTTGCAACAAGTCTTGGTTGGAAAAGATATTTGTCAACAATAGCGCTGTTTATATCCCAATTTATAAAAAGGCATAAACTTTCATGATAAAAAACGTTAAAATCTATATCAACCAATAACTCGCCATGAATTTCTCCTTGATTATTAACTGTCTCGGGAAGAGACAAACTATGCTTTTTATCATCATGCTTCAAGTTTGCTTCAGTAACCATCAACTTTATCTTTTTATATTTATTTTCCGGAAGATAAAAGTCCCTGAGTTTGATCTGGTTTCCTGAAAGCTTTACTGAATTGATCGTGCGTGGTTTCATCGAAACATCAATCCATAATCCATCTTTGTTCATAAAACTCATGCCGGAAATGATAAAGGTAATGTCAGTTGATGGCTCTTGAGAAGAAGAAAGATAAACAAAGATTTGGCCTTCATTAGCATATCTGATTTCCTTTATTCCTGAGTTCATGGCGCATGACGCAAACAAAAAAATAAGAAAAAAAATAAACACGCAACATAAATTTTTCATAGTATAGGGGGACTCCTTAATTCCTAATTCCTAATTCTTTCAAACATGGCCTTTCCGTTATAAATTCCACAAAACCAGCCTGTTAATTCTGATTTGGTTTTTATAAAATACCATTGGTTTGATTTATCTTGTTTATGCTCATCTAATATTTGAAATTCTTCGCCTTTTTTTAAGGACTTGATAATATTGCTGTCCGTATTGCTTTCTTCACGTAAGTTCATATTGGACGTCAGCAAATAATATTCTGAAACTTCAGGCTCTAAAACCTTAGCCTCTGCAACTTTTTTGACTATGGTTACTTTTGGTTTAATCTTTTTAACTTTTTCAATAGAAGGAGTTTCTTGAATTTTAAGAACCTGCACCCTGTTATTGAATGTATCAACAACCAGAACATTACCTAAAGTATCCACCGCTATATCAGCAGGATAATTAAACCAGCCCTTTCCCCAGCCCTTTCCTCCGAACTCAAATAAAAATTGACCATCGTCCGAATAAGCATTTGCGGTATGACGCATATAATCTATAACGTAAATTCTTTTTCTGCCGCCATCCACAGCAATACCTCGTGGCCGGCTAAGCTTGCCGCTGCTGCCTCCCTTTTGTCCGAACTTAAACAGATAACGCTCTTGTGAATCATAAACGTAAATACGTCCCATATCTTCGCTTAAAAGATATATGTTCCCCTGATTGTCTATCTCAACATCACGAATTGTAGCCTTTTCCTCCGATGACTTTCCGAAGCTGTCAACCGGTGTCAACACATGAGAAAATATTCCCTCTTTATTCATAACTACAACTCCACGATATGAATTGCCTGTTACATAAATATGGCCCATACTGCTGATGGCAATATCATTTGGCGCAAAATTATCTGCGCCTTCAAAACCTTTAAAATAAATATCTTTTTTCCACCCTAAAGATGGGTTTAAAACAGAAATTCTTCCCTTTTTGTTTCCTTTACCTTGAGACTGAGCAATAAAAAGATAACCTTCGGAATCTATAGCAATCCCCACTGGTGAGTTTATTCCATATGTTTTATTGATTGATGAAAGAGGATAAAAGTCGTTTGTATAAATAAGTATTCTGTTATTCCCTGAATCAACTACATATATTTCCTTTTTAACAGAATCAACCAACACATTTCCGGGATAAGATAACTTCAAACCCTCATAGTCTTCATTGATAATCTGAAGACAGGTAATTTTTACAGGAACTGATTTTTGCCTGCCTGTTGAAGAAGCTGATGCGGCCCTGACACCTTCAACTTGCCCGGCATAAAGTAAACCTGACAAACCATGTTGAAATAATGAGGTTACAGGCATTACAATCAAAGCAATAATAGTGACGATTGTATATTTCCATTTCCGGAATTTTACTATTTCATTCATAACAGCTCTTATGCAAAAGGTTCAGGGTTCAGGATTCAAGGTTGGTTGGTTTTTAACCTTGAACTGTGAATTTGAATTTTAGATAATTGCAATTTAGACCAAAATTGTCAATAAAAATTCAAAGGTTCGAATAAACTGTTCTGCAATTAATTTTATTGCTATTATTTTATGATAATGATAATCAAGTCAGTCAAACTTGTAAAAATGTGAGTTATTGAGCTATGAAAAACTGGAAAAAAATAATAACATTATTAAGCTATTTAAGTATAGCTATTACAGGATTTATAATATTTGCAAACCATTTAATAGCTGATAATTCTGTTGCAGTACCAGCTTTAACAAATAATATCTGTATCAAGTGCCATTTTCAGCAGCCCACAACCATTGATGACAGGGGAGGAAAACATAAAACCAAAGTCGGTTGTATTGACTGTCATATAGAACACCCTCCACGCGGAACCGAAGCTATTCCTGAATGCCATATGTGTCACAGCGGAGCGCCTCACTATAAACTTGAACATTGCTCCGGCTGCCATTCCAATACACATGCCCCTCTTGATTTGAAAATGGAAGGCGACATTACAGAACCATGCCTGACATGCCATTCACAGCAGGAAGCCGAGCTTAAAAAATATCCCAGCGCTCATACAAATCTGGCCTGCAGCACATGTCATAAAACCCACGGGGCAATTCCCGAATGTATGGAATGTCATGAAAAACACACCGAGGATATGAATTTTGAGGCATGCAGGAGTTGCCATCCCGTTCATAAGCCTCTTGAAGTAACTTATATACGCGAGACTCCATCAAATTATTGCGGAAGTTGTCATAAAGAAGCCGAAGATTTGCTTCAAAAAAATGCCACCAAACACCATGACCTGGCATGCGTTTACTGCCACCGGGATAAACATAAAAGTATCCCGCCGTGCCTGGCATGCCATGGCTGTCCCCATCCATACAGCATGATAAAACATTATTCGGAATGTGCAGACTGCCACAGCACAGCACATGATTTGAGGAAATAAATGTGATTATGTATAAAAGTTTGAACAATATTGGAAATCATGGCTATTTTAGAAAAGCTTGTTTTATCTTTCCTGTTTTTTGGGTGGCCATAGCTATAAATACCCTGTTTTCCTCTAATGGAATTGCCCGGCTAAATACAGAATGCTGTTCAGACTGTCACGTTTTTCACGCTTGTGAGGATAAAAAAGAGAAAGACAAACTTTCAAAGTCAAAAAAGCTGTATGCATCAAGTCTTGAAAATACATGTGAAGGATGCCACGCAAGCCAGGACAGCGAAACGCTTGTCAAATCAGGTATGAATGTCATACCCATTGTACAATCTGCAAAAGAACCTGAAATTTCTCTTGCCGGTGGAAATTTTTATTACAGTTCAGGACAGATTCATTTAGAAAAAGCAGGCTATTGCACTTCGTGCCACAAAGATGTCAGGCATCATGCAACCAAAGCAGGGTATCGTTTTCTTGGAGAAGATATTGAGGGGATCAGGGATCCATTGTATGAGCATGGCGATGGACATAATATATACAAAAGTGGCGACCGGTACTGTATTACATGTCACGCCAACTTTTGCGGTTCTGAAAACCAGAAATCCGGCACCGGATGGATCCGCCATCCTACAAATGCTCAGCTTCCTTTACAAGGCGAATATGCAGGGTACGAGGTTTATAGAAAAGACGTTCCTGTGAGTTATCCTGATCCGAATAAACCCGAAAGGGATAGTGCCATGGTCATGTGCATGTCCTGCCATCGCCCGCATGGAACGCCATATCCTTTTTTGTTAAGATGGAACTATAATAGTGTTTTAGCCGGTGGTGGAAATAATTCAACAGGATGCTTTGCCTGCCATACTGCAAAAGACACAGTGAAATAGAATTTTTCGGCTTGTGTGGTTAGCTATTAGCATTTAGCCGTTAGGAACGTGGATGAAATAACAAACTTTAAGCTTTAAGACTAAGGAAAAGGAAAAACAATGTTTATAAAAAGAAAGAAATTATTAGCGAGTATTGTAATGGGAATACCCCTGTTTTTGTGGGGAGGTGGTACAGGTTATGCTGACACTGCCATAAGTGGTGTCTGCTCAAACTGCCACACAATGCATAACAGCCAGGGGGGAGGTGGCGAGGTAGAAACTTACTCAAGCGGTATATTGACTACTGATGGT
>DAOWEW010000048.1 GCA_030638305.1 Desulfobacteraceae bacterium | reverse complement strand
CCGAGACCCAAGCCGTTTACAGTGAAATTTGAGCTTCCAAGGATTGCTTTTTGAACACCATTACTGTTTTTTACATGATACATTTTGCCATGCAGGAAGTTTGGCTTTACCATTGATTTTATTTTAACTTTGGCTTTTATCCAGTCACTGCACTTTTTTGCTATTGATTTTTGTTGTAATCTGCTTTCAATTGGGATTACAAGTTTGTCATCTTCAATTTTAAATTCTTTTTTATCTGTTTTTGACGGGTCAATATCCTTAATAAAAGTCGGTTCGCCAAACAGAAAATCAAGCAACTCAATATTATCCAAACTATCCTTCAGCCGCTGATATGCATAAATTGTGAAATATGCCGACACCATTGAGAGGTTGCTTCCTTTGTCAATTTGCTGTTTTAAAAAGTCTCCTACACAGCCTCTTTTGTGATTGTCTTTTATTGAAGAAGGTATATTTTTCATTTCAAGTTTTTCTCTCTTTTTCCGTTATAGCGGCAAGACGCAGGATAGTGCCAACAGTATGGAACTCTTTTGATAGCTGGAAGTCAGGCTCCGGGGCCATGCTGAAAGATGACCACCTTGCCATCTATATTCGGCTTCATCTTGTGGTAGCGAACATTCGGGACAATGCCGAATCCCATGCTTTCAACAAAAGCTGCCAAAGTTTCCGACCAAAATCTGTGCGCCTACTTGGGGAAGTTATTTCTTCCACGTTCCTAATGTACGTCCATAGCTTCTTCCAACTTATTTTGTGCAATAAGCCACTCTTTACATCCGAATAAAGTGACAATTGTCACATATTTTAACCGAAAAACTCTTGACATCGAATTTCATTTGTAGCACGATATTTCATATTATGAAAAGAGATATATACGCAAAATTGTTAGCATGGAAATCATCCCCCCAAAAAAAACCGCTTATCTTGCAAGGCGCCAGGCAAACAGGAAAAACGTTCATACTAAAAGAATTTGGACACAATGAATACGAAAACGTTGTATACTGCAATTTTGAAGAAAATCCAGGACTTGACCAGTTTTTTCAACGTGATCTGAATCCGGACCGGATACTGGCGGAGCTTTCCATTTATATGAAGCTGGAGATTCGTTCAGGGACAGATCTGGTTGTCTTCGACGAAATTCAAGCTTCAAATCGTGCCTTAAATTCACTAAAATATTTTACTGAACAGAAAAAGGGCATTCACATAGCAGCGGCAGGCTCTCTCCTTGGCGTAAAATTGTCCGGTCCAGGATCATTTCCGGTAGGGAAGGTAAATTTTCTTTATCTCTATCCAATGACATTTTTGGAATTTCTTGATGCTATGGGGGAATCAGGATACAGAAAGCTGCTTGAAAATATCAACGCACTTGTTCCGATTACTGAAGCGTTTCATTTACATCTGATTGATATACTTCGCCATTATTATTTTGTTGGAGGTATGCCGGAAGCCGTTAAGCACTTTGTCGAAACTGGCAATGGACTAGAAACCAGAGTGATTCAGGAAGAAATTATCAAATCCTATGTTTTGGATTTTGCCAAGCATGTGCCGGCAGCCGACATACCCAAACTTACACTAATCTGGAATTCTATAACCAGGCATCTGGCAAGGGAAAACAAAAAGTTCGTTTTTTCTGCCATTAAGAAAGGAGCCAGGGCTCGTGAGTATGAAAATGCCCTGATCTGGCTGGAAGACACCGGCCTGATTTACAAAGCAAAGGCGGTCGAAATCGCTAAACATCCTCTTATGCATTATACGAACATAAGTTGTTTTAAAGTCTATGCTCTGGATATTGGATTGCTGGGAGCCATGTCCGGCACACCTGTTGAGCTGTTGGTGCAGGGGGAACGACTTTTCAATGAGTATGAAGGAGCTTTTGTGGAGAATTATGTTGCCCAGCAACTGGTTTCGCATTTCCAACAGCAGCTCTATTACTGGCGAAGTAAAGGCGGAAAAGCCGAGCTTGACTTTCTTTGTGAATTCGCAGATCGGATCTGTCCGCTGGAGGTTAAGGCAGGTATTAATCCAAAAAGCAAAAGCCTGCGCTCATATGATTTGCAATTCAAACCGCTCCTGCTTGCGCGGACAAATCTGTTTAACTTCAAAAAGGATGGAAAAATATGTAATCTGCCGCTTTACGCCATATCGCTGTTACCCAAATATTTTTTACTAGCGCCTAAACGGAACCACCAACAAGTTGATATTCCTAATATTTAATGCTATACGAT
>DAOWEW010000100.1 GCA_030638305.1 Desulfobacteraceae bacterium | reverse complement strand
ATAAAAACTCAGGGAGCAAAAGATCCTCAAACGGCTGCTCTTTTAAGCAATTTTGAGGTGTTAATAAAAGATCTTTCATATGAACGGAACCTGCTCGAAAAACTTAATAAAATATACTCAGAACAAAAAGATCATATGGAAGATATTCAAAATGCTCTTGCTGAATTATCAAAAAAATTCGAGCGGCAAATATATGAAAGGAAAAAACAGGAACTTTTTGAACGCGGCATTAATCCATTAAAAGCTCTGGAATTGAAGCAAATAGGAAAAGAGCTTAACCGGCTTCCCGAAAAAATTCTTTCGATGTTTTCAAAGGATTTCTGGGCGAAAGAACTAACGGCTATTTGGAATTCCGAAAATCTTCTTATCGTTACCTTCTTTATTATATTTATTATTTTTCAGTTGCTGCTCTTTCGATTAAAAAATTACTGTAAAAGTCTTGAGCTTAAACCTTTTAGTAAACAGTATCCATGTCGGCTGCTTGTTCTACAGCTATTTAACCGTTCACTTCCACTTATGGGAACTGTATTATTCATATATATCTATGCCCAAATTCGCCTTTTTTATTCTACAGCTCCCTTAATACAGGTTACTATTTATATATTATTGATATTTCTTTTTACGAGATGGGGGTTTGATCTGCTTAAATTGTGGAATCAAAACAAAAGATATCAGATTCCTGAACAGTTATTGCCTTATCTGCGTTCGCTTCTTATTATAATACGCATTCTTGCAATTCCTTATGTAATTCTTGTATGGTTAATAGGCAGCACAAACATTATTTTGCTTGTATTGCGAATTGTTTTTGAAATAATTTTCCTTGCATGGAACATCTTATTCCTTAAACAGTTTAATACTTTCCATGACATTCCAGCAGGTAAAAAATCACGCAAAACATCAATTCCAAAAATCATAGTCTTTGGTTTGGGTTATACTATAACGGGCGGCGGACCTCTTCTTGAGCTTGCCGGCTATGGCCCTTTAGCCCTTTATTGGTATAAAGCATGGGGATTGAGCGCTGTTATTCTGATATCAGGCGTTCTGTTTTATTTTCTACTCATGGAATGGAATGTTTCGATCAGGAGGATCTCGGAATCAGACAAGGATTTATCCACTAAAGCCTCCTACCCTTTTAGATGGCTTTTTATAAGATTCTGCTGGCTGCTATGGTTTACAAGCCTTATCATATTTTTAATTATAACATGGGGACCAAAGCAAACCATACTCGAAAGTTTTTTAAAAGTTCTAACTTATCCCTTTCACATAGGGAAAATGCAGCTCAAATTGGTGGGGCTTATATACGCCTTTCTTATTGTCTTTTTCACACTTGCAGCGACCCGTCTCTGGAGATATATTCTTCAAAAAAAGATTCTGGCTCCAAGCCGCATGGAACCTGGACTCCGTGATTCCATAACAACCATAACCGTGTATTTATTCTGGATGATTGGCATATTAGCCGCACTTCACGCTTTTGGGCTTAATACAACATCCCTGACTGTCGCCTTTGGCGCGCTTGGTATTGGGCTTGGTTTCGGCCTGCAAAATATTTTCAACAATTTTATCAGCGGGATTATTCTTCTTTTTGAACGCCCCATACAGGTCGGAGATGCTATAGAGATTAACGGAACATGGGCAACGGTAACAAAAATTAATGTCCGTTCAACAATTGTTCAAACTTATGACAACGCTTCTCTTATTATTCCCAACTCTGATTTAATAAGCCAGCAGGTCACCAACTGGAGTTTTAAGGATTTACGACTGCGTCGGAAAATTACAGTAGGAGTTGCTTATGGCTCAGATATAGAACTTGTCAGGAAAACTCTTTTTGAAATAGCACACAACATTCCAAAAGTACTGAGATATCCAAGACCGGATGTCCTTTTTTCAGATTTTGGAGATAGCGCCCTTATTTTTACCCTGCGTGTATGGACAGATATAGACAATATGCTCATAGCTGAAACAGATGTAAGGTTTGAAATAAACAGGCTCTTTAATGAAAGAAAAATCGAGATCGCCTTTCCGCAGCAAGATTTGCATATACGATCTTATCTGGAAGGAACAAAACTTGAAAAAGCATAATGAGCTTAGAACCCTTCGGGCGAGCTGTTAAGCTGTTGAGCTGATAAAAAAAAAGATTTCCTATACTATTAATGGATAAGGAAAAATATCATTAATGAGTAAAAATATCGGGTTTGTTTCAACACGCTTTGCGGGAACAGACGGAGTTACATTAGAATCAAGCAAGTGGGCACAGGTTATAAGAAAAAGCGAACATTCATGTTTCTGGTTTGCAGGCGAGCTTGACAGAAATCCGCAACACAGCTTTCTGGTTCCTGAAGCCTTCTTTAATCATAAAGAAAATAAATGGATAAATGAACAGGTTGTTGGTAAAAAAGGAAGGAGTTCCGATGTAACCGAAGCAATCCATTCCTTAAGATCCTATTTGAAAGCAAAACTCTATGAATTCATAGAAAACTTTAAAATCGACATGCTGATAGCTGAAAATGCTTTAACCATTCCCATGCATCTACCTCTTGGATTGGCCTTAACAGAAGTCATTGCTGAAACCCAGATCCCGACTATTGCGCACCATCACGATTTCTACTGGGAAAGATTACGTTTTACAGTTAATGCGGTGAACGACTATCTTCAAATGGCATTTCCTCCTGCTCTGCCTGCTATTGAACACGTAGTAATTAATTCAGCAGCCAAGGAAGAACTTGCTCATCGTACCGGAATTTCGTCAACCATTATTCCTAATGTGCTGGATTTTGAAAATCCACCCTTTGTGGATGAACAACACACAGAAGATTTCCGCAATTCAATTGGATTAGAACCGGATGATGTTATGATTTTGCAACCCTCCAGGGTTATTCAGCGAAAAGGAATCGAACATGCCATTGAACTTGTCCACGACTTGAAAGATCCACGATATAAGCTTGTTATATCACACGAAGCAGGAGATGAAGGATATGAATATGCCGAATGGCTTATAGAAAATGCAAAAGATCGAGGTGTAGATCTTCGCTTGTTTGATGCCAGTTTATCTGATCCGATCAACGATGTATTGAAAAATCCAAATCAATATTCGCTCTGGAATATCTACCCTCATGCTGACTTTATTACTTACCCCAGTCTTTACGAAGGATTCGGCAACGCCTTTCTTGAAGCTATTTACTTTAAAAAACCCATGCTGGTAAATCGTTATGCTACATTTGTACGAGACATAGAGCCAAAAGGTTTTGATCTGATAGTTATGGACGGATTTCTGACTAAAAAAACAGTTCAGAAAATAAGGGAAATTCTTGAATCACCTGAAAGAAGAGAAAAAATGGTAAATCATAATTATGAGATTGCAACCCGCTACTATTCTTATTCTGTGCTAACAAGATGGCTCAATTCTCTTATAATCAATTTCTTTGGGATAGAGGTATAAATTGAAAAATTTCAAGCTGATTGTTTCTTTCATCGCTGTGATGGTTTTGTGGATAAGCATACCGTTAGCGCATTCAACGGAAAAATCGTTCCGGAAAGCCGCTAATGAAAAGGCTTCTTCCGAAATTACTGACAGTGTACTGGAAAATAGAATCAAGGAAATAAAAGATCGTATAGAGGCATCCGAAGCTGCTGAAAACGATCATACAGCGCAACAGTTTGGGGTATTATTCTTCGATATGCAGGCGCGCACCACTAAACTGCGGGAAATTCTGGCAACATATCAACGTCTTCTTACTGCATTAAAAAGGCAGGCAACTTTGGACAAGGAAATGTCTCTCATGCGCGGTAAGGTAAAAACGCAGCAGCAGATCGGACTTTCCCAAAAACCGCCGTATTTTTTAGGGTTTTATGATCAGCTCCTTGATCAAGTAGCTACTGCCGCACAAGAAAAGGAAACGATTCAATCTGAAAAAAGATTTGTGGAAAAGGCATTACAAAATACCGGGTCAAGGATGGAGCAAGAGAAAAAGATTCTGCGAAGCCTCAAAGAACAGTCAGAACATACAGAAGAGCTTAAAAATGGAACGAAGCTGAAATGGAATTTTGAACAAAGCAGATCGAATATGGAATTGGCGCAAGCGCTATTAGACTTTCAGAAAATGAAGCTTAAAAACCTTCAGACGCAACTCCGGCTTGCAGAATTAAAAACAAATCTTGCGCAACAAAGCATTACGTGGGTCCGATCCCATCTCAAATTTGACCAGAAAGACCTGAATAAGAAGCTGCAAGAGTTTGAAAAAGAAAGGTCTGAATTGCAAGAACGCCAGAGCAAACTGATGAGGGGACAGAAACAAATAGAAAAGGAGTGGCTCCTGGCCCAGAAAAGAGAATCAAAAGCGAAAAATGAAGCTGATCGCTTTGTGGCAGCCTCTTTTCTTAAAACACGGGAGGTGTGGCGTGAAACATATCAAAGAGTTCTGGAACAGACCGAGCATATAGGTGTATCTTTTAAACCAGAGGGAACAGGCGTGGAAAAGACGTTATGAACTCATCAAGGCTGAAATAGATCATGATCAACTTGAGGCGTGGCTTAGAGATACCGAAACTCAATTAGATAGTATTGATGCTATCCTGGCTTTACAACAAAACCACTGGACCAACCTGCGCTCTCAGATTACGGCCCTGGAAAAACGGGTTTCAGAAAAAGACGTAAGGCCTGAGATTAGACAACATATAAAGGAACAAATCATATCCCTTCAAAAGTCGTCTGAACGAAATCTTGAATATATGGCAGCACTGTTGGCCGCGAAGGAAGCAAATCACAGGCTTTTCGATGAAATTGTTTTAGTAAGCAAAGATATTGCATTGTGGAAGAAGACACTGGTTATTGGAAGCACTGCAAAAGAAGTATGGAACTTTGAACTGTGGGTAATTGAGAACCGGGCTGTTACGGTGAAAAAGGTTGTAATTGCCTTGTTTATTTTTGTTTTTGGCCTTTTCACGGTTAATTACTTGGTGCGGGTTATAAAGAACCGTTTATTGCCTCGCATGAACCTGGAAGCAAGTGCCGCGGCAGCACTTGAAAAAATAATCTATTATCTTGGCTTCCTTCTGGTTATTCTTTTTGGTTTGCATGTCGTTAATATTCCCCTTACGGCTTTTACTTTCCTTGGTGGTGCTATTGCTATTGGTGTAGGTTTTGGTGCTCAGAATCTCATCAACAACTTTATCAGCGGATTCATTATCATGGCCGAGCGTCCGATCAGTATCGGCGATTTGATTGAGATGGAAGGAAACTTCGCAATAGTTGAGGAAATAGGCACACGTTGCACAAGAATTCGAACAGCAGCCAACGTCCATATTCTTGTTCCCAATAACAGCTTTCTTGAAAAGAATATTACAAACTGGACTCTTTCCGATCAGCTTATCCGATCAAACGTCACAGTTGGTGTGGTTTATGGTTCTCCGCTTCGCGAAGTTAAGCGTCTTTTGATTAAGGCGGTGTCAACGCACAATAATATCATCCCCAAGCCCGAACCTTTCGTGCTTTTCAATGATTTCGGGGACAATGCTCTTGTATTTAATGTTTATTTCTGGATTACAATGGATCGAATAATGGACCGCCGGACAATTGAAAGCGATGTTCGATTCATTATTGATGAGTTGTTTCGCCAGGCAAATATTATCATTGCTTTCCCCCAGAGAGATGTTCATTTGGACACAACAAAACCCATAGAATTCAGGATGCTGAATCCGTAAGGAACGTGGACGAATTAACTTCCGCAAGTAGGCGCACAGATTTGGGTCGAATTTGCCCAAATCTCAAATATAGGCTCAGATCACAAAAGTTGAAGGAATAGCGAGCTATTTCAATTAAGGTCAAAAAATTCGGACCCGGGAATTGGTGAATTGTATGCGTAACATACAGGATAGTGAGCGACATGGGCTGAAAAACGAAGCCTGCCCCCAAACTTGGAGGCATAAAACTCCGTAGCCGATGCCATTGACACAACACCGCCCCAAGAAAATCCCATGATACCGATACGGTCCCGGTTGATATTCGGATGCTTTGACAGAAACCTGAGCGCGCCAAATGCATCAGGGTAGGTAACTAACGGAAGCGAAGGACGATCGGCTGCACTAGTTATCCCTCGCGCTTCCCACATATTGATCTCAAAGGTGGCGATACCAGCGGCGTTCAGCTCTCTGGCATAGAAATTGCTTCGAAAATCAACACCTGCCGACCCATGCAGAATCACAACAGCAGGGAGATTCTTTTGGGGCAGGAAACACCCTTTCCTATATTGATAACTGACTGGCAATTTCAGCTTGCCCTTAACAGTGAGCGGACTCGGTGGCTGCTGTTCCAGGTTGAGCGACTGGAACTCGACAAAAGACATTACCGGTCGCCAATCGTCGTGACAACCGTCATCACCGCAAGCATGGGATACTGGAAAAACACTCCAAAGGAGTGCGCAAGCTAACAAAAAAACCAATTTTTTAAATGACATAATACCTCCTTATTGGTAATGACAGAACTTGCTATAGAAAGTAGCCAGATGGCCTTTATACGCTTCTCTATTCGTTGGAGAGTACTCGTCAATTACCGATCAAGTACAGTATTAAACCCCAAAATGAGCCAAAATCACTGAATGCTCGCATCAAATCTTATTCCTGTTAAATCGCTGCTCAGTTCTGATACTGTAGTCTTTATATTGCGGATCTGTGTATGGGTGCATAGTTCTGGAACTCCTACTCCTGTTTTTTTACCTATAGTTACTTGATGATTTGTGTGTATTTAATACATAACATCGTGCGCTTTAGTGGTTGGCCGGGAGCGAAGCGGAAGGCCAATCCGCCTGCAAGCGATGGTTCGGCGATTTCCATTGTCATTCTATGCGGTAAATAGAATCACCGCAGGCCTCTGCGTACTTATCCAGTATTTCAAAAACTTTGCTATCCACCAGACGTCTTGGTATGCACTGAAGACGGCCTTCCCGCACCGCTTCGTACTGAGTAGGCATATATTGACTAAGAAGTGGCAACGGAATCCCATAACGCGTCATATTGTGGACTAATTTCTCAACAGCCTCTGTGGCCCTAGGATTTGACCAATAGTATCGCACCCGGTCACTAAAGCCGTACACGGTAATATACCGCAAGTACGACTCATTGCCGCGATAGTGGTCCCGAAAGTGAGTTTGGTCTATCCTCATAAGATCCTGCATCACTTCAGGAAGTCTCGAAGGTATCGCTCCCCGCCGACCCCTCAACCATTCCCGCTCAATGTACGCAAGGGCATAAAGGGCTTCCCGCGTAGCGAACGTAAGCCACGGACCGACCTTGAGAATCGCAAAGTGATCCCGGACCATATTGGTCAATGCCTCTTGGGTCTGGAAATCGGTGGAATGGGCCTCAAAGACCAAATTCTCGTCGCCCTGTATAAACGTCTTGAGATCTTTGGTTTTCCTACTATCATAGTCCCATACTACTTCCGGATCAAATGTCACGCCAGTCTGCACAACGAGAGCTACACAGCGACTCCAGGCAGATTCAAGCCCCCTTTCGGCGAAAGCACGCCGCATCTGGCTTATCGTTTCTTCAACGTCTCTTACGGATGTAGCAGACATTGTACTCTTGGCTTCGCGCTGTCCCCCAGGAAGTGGCACATCTGTCCCCACAACGTAGACGAGGCGGGTCTCATTGCCTGGACCCATTGTGGCGGCCTCTTCAGCGCTCTCACAAAGAGAAGCCGTTCGTTCCGCTATCATCTCCACGGAAAGATGGGGACGACCGTTGCAGACATCATCTCGACAAGGCATGCTTGGGTCCAGATGTAGCTTCCGGTAGCCCGCACGAACGCATTGTCGAATTAACTCGTGGGCCTTCGACATAGCCACGTCTGAAGTTTCGCAACGCCAAGCGTCTGGTCCGAGGTGGTCGCCCCCCAAAATAACCTGATCATTCCGAAGTTTGGCCACCTCCGCAGTTCGCTTAACATATTCCCCGAATTGCTTCGGCTGCATTCCGACGTAACCACCGCATTGGTTGACTTGTCGTCCTGTAGATTCTAAGCACACTACCAGATTCCGTTTTTTGGCATGCTCCAGTGTAGCCTCAACAACAACTTGGTTTGCAGAACATACCGAAGTGAGTCCAACTCGTTCGCCGCGCTTATGTACTGCCACGAGTTCACGCAGATAATCCGGCATTTTCACCCCCTACCACTATCTGTCCAATCATCCTGTTAAGATCAGTTGCCGTGGTCTATACGTAGTCTAATTATCTTCTATGGTAACGACTTCGTGAATGACCGGGCTCCATAGTCTGAACTGGCCCACCTCAATGCCGACAACGACCTGGAACGGCTTTGACTTGACCTGGCAGTGAATTCTTTCGAGTAACTCTGGAGAACACTCATGCACGCATATATACCGGCATCATGATTGCCACTGGCGATATGGAATTTTATCCTTTCTCAAAACTCGTTTTTTATTATAGTGAATCAAAAAATATATTTCAAGAAACCTTTTTGAGAATAAAAATGTAGATTTTTAGCGTTATGATCTACAAACTTTGTAAATTTTGTTTGAATCACTATGACTTTGACAATTTTATGCAGAAATTAACCTATTGAAATATAAACATAATCATTTTCAAAGTATTAGCGAAAGAGCATCGAAGAGCCGTAAACCCCGTAAAAAGCTGATTCCAAACAAATCAAAAGGTCCGGCCAATCCGGTTCCATCGTATGGAATCCGCCCCGATTGAAAAATAAACTAGCCGGACTTTGCCGACCACATCACGTAGATCCACTGGCCCGAATTCCCGACTGTCCAAACAGTTGCCTGTCTGGGGAACGGCGTTTCCCAACACATAGGCGGTGCCGTGCGGCACCACGATTTCACCGCCATCGGCCTGAGTTATCCGGTCGCCGGGCAAGCCCTCTATTCGTCTAATAAAAACCTTGCTTCGATCATCTGGATAAACGAGGATAATGATATCACCAACCTTGAGAGAATTTTTTTTATAAGTGGTCAAATCAGCAATGACATGATCCCCAGGCAAAACCTGCGGGGTCATGCTCTTGCTGACGATCTTGTAGGCATGGACCACATTCTGACGCAGATAGCCGTCTATTCCGGCCATAAGCACCAGGCCAGCCAGCCATAGAGCGGTATAAGCATACCAGGAGTTATATGGTTTCAGTTTATAATTAATTCCGGTTTGACCGGCCTTTCGGGCAGCAAGGATAATGGAAAGAATATATACGCCAAGTGCTGCGCCCAGAGCAACGGCCAGTCCAAACATTAGATAACTGTCCGGCAGGTAAACCGCCATTCGGGAGACAAGCAGCGGAATCACTGCAAAAAAGATTAAAAAACAAAAACCTTTTAAAACCTCCCCGTTATAGGTCTGCCCCAGTCCCGGCATGATAATTGACATGATTGCAGCCAACCATTTTTTTCTTTGTGTTTTTTTGGGAGAGCTATTCATGATGTTTTATGATCCTCGTTATGGTTATTTTTTAACATTTTAAGCTACCGGCAGACAACCGGGGCCAGAATTGACAGGTAAAGCCTGATAATATTCCAGGCTCCCAACAGCACACCTGCTATGGACATGCCCCACTTGACTGCACTCGAACCGGTAATCCGCACGAAAAATGGTACTGCGGCTTCCAGCGAATGTTCATATGCCCGAACATCCTTCATTACTTTTTCGACAAAATCGTCAGATGGTTCAAATTTGTTCATCATTTTTTCCTCGAAAAAAATTACGCACCAAATATTTTAATTTATTTCTGGCTCTAAATAGCCTTGATTTCACAGTGCCCGGCGATATATCCTCAAGTTTTGCTATTTCCTTAATCGAATCGCCTCGCAGACTTCTTATAATGACATTTTTGTAGGGTTCCGGAAGCTGCTCTAAGCTGTCTTGTAGAGCTTGCCGCTGTTCTCTATCGACCAACAGGTCTACACCGGTCAGACGTGGATCGAAAAAAGTGACCGATTCATCCAGTCCGGTCTTAATGATCCCCTGTTGTTTCCTGAGTTCACTGAGTGCGCGATTTCTCGCGACAATAAACAGCCATGCTGAAAAAGGAACGTCTGCTTGTTCGTCAAAATTCCCAAGAGATTTGTATACATTCAGAAAGACTTCCTGGCCGAGATCTTCGACAATGAAGTGGTCGCCGACAAGCCGGTAGATGAAACCGAGCAAACGGTGGTGATATTTTTCGACAAGAAATGAAAACGCCTCAATATCACCATTTTTGATTCTTTTTATCACCTCTATGTCTTTTACCACAAATTTCCCCGGCTATTTTTTTACTGTTTATATATTATTAATACGCACGACGAGATAAAAGGTTCCCACAAAATATCAAACTCAATCGGCACAAAAAATGCGCGCTAAGCTGTAATTATTTGATATCTCAACGCTATTTAATAGATATTGATGTCTATTTGTCAATTTTTTAGACGGTTATAGAGGTACGTACTGATAATACGCTCCTTTCCCAAAAAGCTGTGGGACTTTTGGTACCTTTGTTGGGACGGAACCGAATTTAACTCTTTAAATCATTCCATATAGATGATATATTTATTTTGCTTCACCTATTTATCAAAAGTTTTAAAGGAAGTTAATCAAAAATGAGCCATACTTTTATTAAAAAGCAAGAAATCCGTACGCTCAAACAGTTTTACAACCTGATGGCTATGACCCGGGATCTGCGTTATAAGTTGGTTGAAAACATAGTTACAGGTCTTTCAATTGACCGTGGTCAGATCGAATCGCTGAAAAACGCACTTTGCTCGCTTAAAGCGATCCGTTCTGAAGATGGATTAAAGCTGCTCTATATAGATAGCTCAAAGAAAATAAGCGCCAGGTTTATTTATGAGCTCTCGGAACTTGAAAAAGATATTTTCTTTCTGGAAAATACTGAAAAAGAATTTATTGAGTACCTTGCAATGCTTCACGAGGGGTTCAGTAATCAAGTAAACAAAGGTATAGAAAAATTACAAGGTTTGAAATTTAACTGTTTCATTACTGACCGGGATGGGACAATAAACAACTATTGCGGCAGATACTGTTCTTCTGTGCAAGCTGTTTACAATTCTGTTTTTCTTACCCGTTTTGCCAGAAAAAAGGCCATAAATTCCATAATCATAACTTCAGCCCCGCTAAGTGGCCCGGGTATTCTTGATGTCTGCGTAAACCCGGACAAGACTTTCATTTATGCGGCTTCAAAGGGAAGGGAGTATATCAATCTTGGCGGAGAACGAAAGATTTATCCTATTGAAGACAAAAAACAGCAGCTTTTAAACCACCTTAACAAAAGGCTGCTCAAACTTGTAAAAGCGCCTGCCTTTGAAAAATTTTCTATGATCGGATCAGGTCTTCAGTTTAAATTCGGTCAAACAACCGTTGCTCGCCAGAATATCCGAAAATCAATACCTGCACCTGAATCAGAAGAATTTGTAGAAAAAATCAAGCGGATTGTTCAAGAAATAGACCCTGAACAGGATAATTTTAGAATTGAAGATACCGGTCTTGATATTGAGATAATACTTACAATTGAAGACTTGTTAACGGGAGCCAAAGATTTTGACAAGGCAGATGCTGTAAGATATCTTGATGATGCATTAAAACTAAATATGAAACAAGGGCCGCATCTTATTTGCGGAGATACATCTTCCGATGTTCCGTTAATAGAAGCTGCGATGGAAAAAACGCCTGATATATGGACTGTTTTTGTTACAAAAGATAAAAAGCTTGCAGCAAAGGTAAAAGATACCTGCAAAAATGCTTTAATCGTGACGGAACCTGACATGCTTGTCACAATCCTGGGATTATTATAGAAATATTGTGTGATAGAAAAACAAAAGGGGTAACAAATGGCTTCAACCAAATTCAAAGGTGCAATTTTTGATCTTGACGGAGTAGTAACAGGAACAGCTCGTGTGCATGCACTTGCCTGGGAAAGCATGTTTAACGTTTTTTTAAAAAAAATCGCCAAAAGGGAAAATAAACCTTTTATCCCTTTTGATTCGGAAAATGACTACCTGCAATATGTTGACGGCAAGCCGAGAATGGAAGGAGTAAAGAGTTTTTTAAAATCAAGGGGTATTGAATTTCCATTCGGAGAATACAGCGATCCTCCGGACAGGGAAAGCATTTGCGGAATGGGAAACAAAAAAAACATCGACTTCCAAAATATTTTACGACATGAAGGTCCGGATGTGTTTGAAACATCAATAAAATTTATTAAAGACCTGAAGAAAAAAGGCATTAAAGTAGGAGTCGCATCTTCCAGCCGTAACTGCAAGTTGATTTTAGAACTTGTGGGGATCGAAGACCTTTTTGAAACACGCGTCGATGGAGATGTATCACAACAGCTTAATCTGAAAGGAAAACCCGATCCGGACATATTTGTTACAGCTTCAAAAAACCTTGGCCTGAAGCCGGGAGAGTGCATGGTTGTTGAAGACGCAGTTTCCGGAGTTCAGGCAGGCAGAAAAGGAAATTTCGGCCTGACACTGGGAATAGACCGAAACAATGCAGGCGAGACGCTTAAACAGAATGGTGCAGACATTGTAGTGCAGGATCTTTCTGAAATAAGCATCAAAGATATAAAAGACTGGTTTGAGTTCTCAATTGAGGAGGACGGCTGGAACCTTATTTATAACGGTTTTGATCCTGAAGATGAAAAATTAAGAGAGACGCTCACAACGATCGGGAATGGCTATCTTGGCACAAGGGGCTGCTTTGAAGGAGAAAAAGCTTCTGAAACCCACTATCCGGGAACATATATCGCCGGAATATACAACAAGCCGGCCACAAAAATTCAGGGTAGAAATATATACAACAACGACTTTGTAAATTGCCCGAACTGGCTTTTAATTGAATTTGCGGTCGGAAGTGGAAGCTTTATCAGCCCGTTAAAAATGGAACTTGTAAGTTACACCCACTCTCTCAACATGAAAGAGGGTGTAATGGAAAGATCTATAGTATGCAAGGACGGACTTGGCAGGATTACAAGAATTCACGGCAAAAGGCTTGCAAGTATGGCAATTCCACATCTTTGCGCTGTAGAGTATGATATTACACCTGTCAACTATTCGGATCGTATTACCATACGATCCTCTATTGACGGAAATATTATCAATGACGGCGTTGCCCGCTATCGCGAACTGCATTCAAAACATCTTTCAGGCGTATCCTGTGGGAAGGCAGAGGGTTCGATTTTTCTCCACGTTCAAACCATTCGTTCAAAATACCAAATCGTTATGGGCTCAAGGACAAATGTATATAAGAACAAAAAATTGATGTCCGTCAGTAAAAATATTTTGCAGCAAAAAGCAAGCATAACCGAAGAAATAAATATAGATGCCATTGAAAACAATACATATACCGTTGAAAAACTCGTCAGTGTCTATACATCACTTGATAAGAACATCGCAAATCCCAAAAAATCTGCCACGGCAATTTTAACAAAAACAAAGACCTTTAAAGATATATATGTTCCTCACAAAAAGGCCTGGAAGGCGCTCTGGAATAAAGCAGACATTAAAATTACCGGTGACAGACTTGCGCAAAAAATCGTCCGCCTTCACACGTACCACATGCTTGTCGCTGCGTCTTTACACAACAAAGATATAGATGCGGGAATAACTGCAAGAGGACTGCACGGAGAAGCATACAGGGGACATGTATTCTGGGATGAGCTTTACATTCTGCCTTTTTATAATCTCCATTTTCCTGAAATCTCACGCGCACTTTTAATGTACAGGTACAGACGCCTTAACGCTGCAATT
>DAOWEW010000084.1 GCA_030638305.1 Desulfobacteraceae bacterium | reverse complement strand
TTTTTAAATCAAGCAGTGCGGAAAATGGCTTGAAGATTGGTACCCGAAGGCAGTACAGCCTCTTCGGCCTGTTCAAGCTTGACGCCTTTACCGAGAAGATGCTCAAGAAACGTCAGGAAGACCCATTTCTAATCATGGAGCGGGAATTTCAGCGTCTAATCAAAAAAAATATCCGGCCAGTGGTCATTATTGATGAGTTCCACAAACTTGATGGCCTCTATCTGCCTGACAAGCAGAAAAGGCTCATGGTGGAATTAATGAATTTTTTTGTGGCCATGACCAAAGAAAGTCACCTTTGCCATGTAATCATCGCCTCGTCAGATGCCTTTTTCATCGAACAGGTCTATGTGGACAGCAAGCTCCGCAAGACAAGTGAGTTCATGAAACTGGATTATCTTGAAAAAAAGGATGTCTTTGCCTGGCTTAGGGATATAAAAAAATACAATCAGGTTCAGGATTACACTCTTGATGAGAAGCAGATAGAGATAATATGGAAAACAGTAGGCGGCAGCGCCTGGGAAATCTACTATATTCTAAGAAAACTGTTGCAGTATTCCATAGATGCCGTTGTGTCAAAAATCAAGCGGGAAAAGGTATCCATGATCGCTGACTGGACTTTTAATGATGAAGCCCGTAATTGCCTTCTGCGTCACTTCAGAAAACAACCGATCCGTAAGCTCACAGAGCTTGCAGGAACCGGTAAGGATATCCTTGGACAGGCAGTCAAAGACAATATTCTGTATTACGACCCGGTAGACGGAACTTATGGCATTCAGGGCAAGAGCCTGGAATGGGGAATCAAGGGATATTTTGAGGAGACGGATAGACCACAAGCCCACACATGAGATAGCTGATGGTAAGGGCTCGCACAAAAATAACTTCACATTTTAAGCGCCGATGCATCCCACCTGGCTGCGTTACAAAAGCTCGGAATATCCCGATATTCCTGCGCTTTCGCGCCTTGCCGGACGGGCGCCTCAACGCTTAAAATTGCGAACTTATTTTTGTGCGAACCCTAGGCTTTTTTTGAGGTTAAAAAGAATTGATATGGCAAGAAACTTGATTCGTGGACTTTTTTTGTCCTTAATAATCGTTGTTGCTTTTTCTGCAACTGCCAAGGCTCAAGACGCCCGGTCCATTATAGAAGCAAGTTTTAATTATATGCGGGGGAATGCATCAATTGCAACAATTCAAATGACCATTCACCGCCCGGACTGGGAAAGGAGTATGACAATAAAGGCCTGGACCAAAGGGCAAAAGGAAAGTCTTTTCAGAATAATTGCTCCGCCCAAGGATAACGGCAATGGAACCCTTAAGAAGGGACGGGAGATGTGGATATATAATCCCAGGATCAATCGTGTAATCAAACTTCCACCTTCAATGATGTCTCAGGCATGGATGGGATCGGATTTCTCCAACAACGATCTTTCCAAAACCGACAGCATTATAAATAATTATACACACACCCTGATCAGGTCTGAAAATATTAATGGAAAAAAAGTTTATCTCATCAAGTCTATACCTGAACCGGAAGCTCCGGTGGTCTGGGGCATGCAGATACTAAAAATCAGGGAAGACAACATAATCTTGAGTCAGGAATTTTTTGATGAGGATTTCAAGCCTGTAAAAAAAATGACTGGTTCCCGGATACAAATGCTTGGCGGCAAGCTGTTTCCCAAGGTGTGGCGCATGCAAAAAACTGATGATAGAAACAAGTATACTGAATTAGTATATAATGAACTTGTTTTTAAACAAAAGCTTGAAGATAGTCTGTTCACAACATCCAGTCTTGAAAATCCCGGAAGGTAAGAATTGTGTCGATAGATGCAAAAATGGCCTGGCGAAATATCTGGCGAAACCCAAGAAGAACTGGTTTAACAATTTCTGCCATAGCATTTGCCAGCTTGTTACTGATTTTTATGCTGTCTTTTCAGTTCGGCAGTTATGAAGCTCTGATCAATTCCTCCGTCAAAATTCATGCCGGACATTTGAAAATTCAGGCAAAAGG
>DAOWEW010000184.1 GCA_030638305.1 Desulfobacteraceae bacterium | reverse complement strand
TTTTACATTTTTGGAGGAAATATCTTTTGAACCCATTTTATAAAAACATCGCTTTATGGCTTGTCATTACACTAATGATGATAATGCTTTATAATCTTTTTAATCAGCAGCAGCAACCGGTTGAAGGAAAAATTAATTACACAGAATTTCTTACAATGGTTGATGGGGGGCAGATTAACGAAGTCGTTATTCAAGGCCAGGAACTTTTTGTAACAGATATAAACCATAATCGTTTTAAGGTATTTGCGCCTCAGGACAGCGATCTTATCAAGATGCTCAGGCAAAAAAACATTGCTATTAATGCAAAACCACCATCAGAGTCGCCTTGGTATATTTCTCTTCTTGCTTCATGGCTTCCTATGCTTGTACTTATAGGAGTCTGGATATTTTTTATGCGCCAGATGCAGACCGGTGGCGGCAAGGCGCTTTCATTTGGAAAGAGTCGCGCTCGTCTTCAGTCAGACCAGTCGCAAAAGGTAACGTTTGTTGATGTTGCCGGAATTGATGAAGCAAAGGAAGAGTTGGGAGAGATTGTTGATTTTCTTAAAGACCCCAAGAAGTTTACACGTCTTGGCGGACGAATACCTAAAGGGGTTCTTCTTATGGGATCGCCGGGTACGGGAAAAACCCTTTTGGCGCGAGCTATTGCCGGAGAAGCCGAGGTGCCTTTTTTTAGTATAAGCGGTTCCGATTTTGTTGAAATGTTTGTCGGGGTAGGGGCATCACGTGTAAGGGATCTTTTTGCCCAGGGTAAAAAGAACGCTCCATGCATTATCTTTATTGATGAAATAGATGCTGTTGGAAGGCATAGAGGGGCAGGCCTCGGTGGAGGGCATGACGAAAGAGAGCAAACTTTAAATCAACTTCTCGTTGAGATGGATGGGTTTGAATCAAACGAAGGTGTCATATTAATATCCGCTACAAACAGGCCGGATGTTCTTGACCCGGCTTTATTGCGTCCCGGCCGTTTTGATCGACAGGTCGTTGTTGCTTTGCCGGATATTAAAGGGCGCGAAGAAATTTTCAAAGTTCATATGGGAAAAATACCAATTGCAGACGATGTGTCAGTAGGTATTCTTGCAAGAGGGACACCGGGATTTTCCGGAGCCGATCTGGAAAACCTTGTCAATGAAGCTGCTTTGCTTGGCGCTAAAAGAGATAAAGACAAGGTTGATATGGCTGACTTTGAAGATGCAAAAGACAAGGTTTACATGGGGCTTGAGCGCAAATCCAAAGTAATAAGGGAGGAGGACAGGAAAGTAACGGCATATCACGAAGGTGGCCACGCTCTTGTATCTCGCTTTCTACCGGGAGCTGATCCGGTTAACAAAATTACAATTATTCCAAGGGGACGCGCCGCAGGCATTACCTGGTTTTTACCGGAAGAGAGAGATTTTAAATTTAAGGATCAACTGGAAAATGATTTGACCGTTTCCTTTGGAGGAAGAGTTGCAGAAGAGATTGTTTTTAACCGTATAAGCACAGGGGCAGCCAACGATATCAAACAGGCTACGGATCTAGCCCAGCAAATGGTGCGGACATGGGGCATGAGTGAAGAGCTGGGACCACTTTCTTACGGCAAGGGTGAAGAACAGATTTTTCTGGGTCGTGAAATATCACACGCAAGAGATTATTCCGAAGAAACAGCCAAAAAAATTGATAAAGAAATAACTATCCTGATAAAGAATGCATACAAACGCGCAAAAGAAATTCTGAGTGAGAATATAGATATCCTCCATAAATTGTCAGAACTTCTGCTTGAAAAAGAAACTGTCAAAGGAGATGCGCTTGATGATCTGATTCGTTCCATGAGACCGGACATAGTGCTGGGGTCAGGGGTAGGGGTTAGGGATCAGAAATCGGAGATTGGGGAACAGGGAACAGGGAGCAGGAGTCAGGAATTAGGCACTTAAGGAACGTGGCCGGAATTAGAAGCATGCCCGAATCATATAAATTTTCATGGGGTTCACACAACCTTTCGCTTGGTAATCGTACATGCATTATGGGCATTTTAAATGTGACTCCTGATTCTTTTTCAGATGGAGGCCTTTTTTTCTCATGTGATGCAGCAGTGGCTCATGGTGAAAAACTGGCTGAGGCCGGCGCTGATATAATTGACATAGGAGGTGAATCCACAAAGCCGTTTTCCGAGTCTGTATCTATTAAAGAGGAGGGCAGGCGTGTTTTGCCGGTTATTGAAAAGCTTGCGAAACGTGTATCAATTCCTATTTCAATTGATACAACAAAGGCAAGTATAGCGAGACAGGCTATTGAATCCGGCGCTTCTATGATAAACGATATAAGCGCTATGTACAGGGACTCTGATATGATGGGCATTGCAGCAAAATATGGAGTGCCGGTAGTAATCATGCACATGAAGGGTACTCCTGAAACAATGCAGATTTCTCCTCACTACGACCATCTTATAAAAGAGATTAAAGAATTTTTTGAAAAAGCAATCGACAGAGCTGAAAAAAATGGAATTGCAGGATCTAAAATAATAATAGATCCTGGAATTGGTTTTGGCAAAACAGTCGAACATAATTTTCTTATAATTAAGCATATAGATAAATTTAAAACTCTAAATATTCCTGTTTTGATAGGGCCTTCAAGAAAATCATTTATTCGAAATGTTCTTGAGGGCAGCCGGAACGGTGCTGCCAGGCTTGAAATGCCGGAGCTTGAAACAGGAACTCAGGCAGCAATTGCCGCTGCGGTTTTAAACGGTGCTCATATTGTAAGGGTTCATGACGTTGCCAAAGCACGTTTAACGTCGGCAATAATTGATAAAATCAGAAACGTCTGTTTGTGAAAAATCATAAATTGTAACTACAAACCTTGAACCTCTGAACCTTAACACCCTGATTACAATGCTTCTTGTTATAGATGTCGGAAATACAAACACCGTAATCGGTATTTACAATGGCAAGACCCTGGTAAAAGACTGGCA
>DAOWEW010000164.1 GCA_030638305.1 Desulfobacteraceae bacterium | reverse complement strand
TATCCGGCATCAAAATTTAAAATCACATGTACAATATATTATGATCATCCGCTAATAAAAGAACAATCATATTCCATAGATGTGTCGGATCAGGTTTTTGAAAAAGAAATATGCAGAGCCAGAACTTTTGGTTTTCTTCAAGAAATTGAATACTTGAAAAAGTATGGTTTTGCACGTGGAGGTTCGCTGGATAATGTCATAGTGCTTGACGGAAAAAACATATTAAACAAAGATGGTTTACGCTTTCCGGATGAGTTCGTAAGACATAAAATTCTCGACTGCATAGGTGATTTTTCTCTTCTTGGCATGCCTCTTTTAGGCCATGTTATATTAAACAAGTCTGGCCATTTCTTTAACCATGCTTTTCTGAAAAAATTTTTCAAAGATAAGAAATCATGGGAAGCACGCGTAATTCATGATATAAACGACTTGCCTCGTCCACGTTCTCCACGTTCCTTATGTTCTGTCCTTTGATTTCCTGGGGAATAGATTTTATTTACCAGTATCCAGGCAGTCTCATAGACTAAAAGGCTGTCGGAGCCCTTCAGCCGTTCCTTTATCATTATGATTAAGAATAGATTTAAAAAGCTTAAAGCTTTTATTCCGGAAGATGAGCGAAAAAGGCGTAAAAGAGAAATTATCCTGATTGTCGTTATAATTGCAGTTGTTGCAGTTTTGACTTTTGCTGAAAACAGGATTATTCACTTTGGAGCTGATATCCCGATTTCCAACACAATCCTGATGTTTATTCTGATAAACATCAATTTGCTTTTGCTTATCTTATTGATATTTCTTGTATTTAGAAATCTGGTAAAGCTTCTTTATGATAGAAAACGTAAAGTCATGGGAGCAAAGCTTCGCACAAGGCTTGTCGTTGCATTTATAGCTCTTACCCTTATGCCAACCATTGTTCTGTTTTTCTTTTCGATCAATTTTATTACAGCCAGCATTGAGTTTTGGTTTGACGTGCCTGTCGAGCAAGCTCTTGAAAATTCACTGCTTGTCGGAAGAAGTGTTTATAAACAGGCAGAGGAAAACAATCAGTTTTTTATGGAAAAAATATCATACCAGATTAAGACCAGGCAATTTTTAGCTCATAGAAATAGAAAATCTCTTTCCCATTACATCCAGGTAGTCCAGCGGGCATTCAATTTTCATGCTGTAGAAGTTTATAACATAAATTTAAAGCGAACTACATTTGCCATAGAGCGGAGGCTGGAGGATGAACCTCTTGGTTTTATTTCAGCAGATAACTTCCGGAAAGACTTTGAGTTAAAAAAAGTAATATCAATTTTTGAAAACATTAGTACCGGTGAGTTAATAAGAACTATCGGAACCGTTCCTTTTGGAGTCAAATATGAAGAGGCTGAAGCCTTTATTGTATTGAATGTTCTTATTTCTTCGGATCTTTCAGCAAATATGGCTTCTATTTCAAGAGGTTTCGAAGAATATCAGCAGATAAAATTATTAAAAAAACCTATTCAGATTACCTATTACATAAATCTTTCAATAGTAGCGTTGCTTGTTGTTTTTTGTGCAGTATGGTTTGGTTTTTATCTGGCGAAAACAATTACAATACCAATTATGGAGCTTGCCGAAGGCACTCGAAAAGTTGCGGAGGGGGATTTAAGTGTAACCATAGCGGCTGTAGCCGATGATGAAATTGGAACTCTTGTTGATTCATTTAATAAAATGATCAAAGATCTCAGATTCAGCAGGGAACAACTGGAACTTTCTGCACGCATGCTTCGTGAGCAGAATACGGAAATTGAAGAAAGACGGCGATATATGGAAATTGTTTTAAAGAATGTTTCTGCCGGTGTAATAACTCTTAAGGACAATGGCTTTGTTACCACAATTAACAAGTCGGCTGAAAAAATGCTGAATCTTAAGGCTGAGGATATATTAAACAAAAGTTATGAAAAGCTGTTAAAAGGACAGTATGTTAATCTTGCCATAGAAGTAATTGAAAATCTTGCCAGTTCTCGAGAAGACCATGTCGAACTTCCTTTAAAGCTTACAATAGATGGAAGACCGCGGAGCTTTATGATGCATATTAATGAACTCAAAGATGATTCCGGACACCATGTTGGCATAGTTATGGTCTTTGATGATTTGACAGATCTGGAGAAAGCGCAGCGAATGGTAGCGTGGCGTGAAGTTGCTCGAAGAATTGCCCATGAAGTAAAAAATCCTTTAACTCCGATAACTCTTTCAGCTCAAAGACTTAAACGAAAATATTCAGAAAGGATAAATGAACCGGTTTTTGATGAATGTACCAGGATGATAATTGATCATGTTGATATGATTCGAAATCTGGTAAATGAATTTGCTGCTTTTGCAAGATTCCCGACGGCAAATCCCGAAGCTTGTGAATTGCCGCCAATAATTGAAGAAACTGTAGCGCTTTACAAAGAAAGTCATCAGAACATTAATTTCAAAATTATAATTTCAGATAAAATTCCGCATATTAATCTTGATCGTCAGCAGATAAAGCAAGCTATGATTAATCTGGTTGACAATGCAATCGTTGCAATTAAGAAACAGGGCAATATTGTTATAACTTTGACCCATGATCCTATATTAAAGATGGTGAGAATGGAGGTGGCTGATGATGGGGCAGGTATTTCCGATAAAGATAAAACACGGCTTTTTGAACCTTATTTTTCGACAAAAAAGGCTGGAATGGGTTTAGGCCTGACAATTGTCAGCACGATCATTGCTGATCATAATGGCATGATACGCATACAGGACAACCAGCCCAGGGGGGCTAAAATTGTAATAGAACTGCCGGTTTAAATAAAACACTGAACCTTGCCTTAAGGAGCTATGCTAAATGTTTCCATCTATTTTAATTGTTGATGACAAGCCTTCTATACTCCAATCTTTAAGCGGCCTGCTTGCGGATGAAGGCTTTGAGATTAAAACAGCCACAAATGGATATGAGGGATTAAAGATAGTTGAAGAAGGATCTCCGGATCTTGTTCTGCTTGATATATGGATGCCTGGTATTGATGGTATTGAAACCTTAAAAGAGATAAAGAAAAATTATCCAACTATTCCGGTTATAATTATTACTGGTCACGGAACAATAGAAACAGCCGTAAAAGCAACCAAACTTGGCGCTTATGACTTGATAGAAAAGCCGCTTTCCATAGATAAAGTTATTGTTACAATTAACAATGCACTTAATTTCAGACGGCTTGAAGAAGAGAACAGGTATTTGCGAAAAAAGACGATCGAAAAAAATTCAATAACCGGTAACAGCCCTCGAACCGAGGTGCTGAAAAAACAGATAGCGCTTGTGGCTCCTACTGATACATGGATACTGATAACAGGTGAAAATGGTACAGGGAAGGAACTGGTAGCGAGAACTATACATCAGTTGAGTTCAAGAGTTGATCAGCCTCTTATAGATGTAAATTGTGCGGCAATTCCTGAGGAATTAATTGAGAGCGAACTCTTCGGCCATGAGAAAGGCGCTTTTTCAGAAGCAACCTCAAAAAAAAGAGGCAAATTCGAACTCGCTAATAACGGCACTTTATTTTTGGATGAAATAGGTGATATGAGCTTGAAAACTCAGGCTAAAATTCTTCGTGTTTTACAGGAGCAGCAATTTCAAAGAGTTGGAGGTGGTAGAACATTAAGTGTTAATGTAAGAGTAATAGCTGCCAGCAACAAGGATCTTGAGCAAGAGATAGAAAAAGGTAATTTCAGAGAAGATCTTTATTACAGATTGAATGTGATACCCGTTGAAGTTCCTTCTTTAAGGGAGCGTTCTGAAGATATTCCTTTACTTGTTGCAACATTTTTTGATGAATGTGCCAAACAAAATCGAAGTACAAAAAAAAGCATGACAAAGGAAGCAGTTGAACTAATGCATGCTTATTCATGGCCCGGCAATGTCAGAGAGCTGAAGAATCTTGTTGAGAGGCTGGCAATAATGGTGGAAAGGGATGTTGTAGATGTATCTGATATCCCGCTACCTTATCACCCTGGAACAATGGAAAAAACAAGGTTTGTCGAAGAACGGTTTTTTTTAATAGATGACTTAAAGGATGCTAAAGGGGCTTTTGAAAAGTTATTTATTCAAAGAAAACTTTTACAGAATAAAAATGATATTTCTAAAACGGCAAAAGCAATAGGTGTGAAACAAAGTTATCTTAATAAAAAAATGAAACAGTTGCTACAGATAAATTATGACTTATAAAGAAAGGTAAAGTTAAAATGACACAAGAAGTAATAGTTCGTTTTCCACCCAGCCCGACCGGATATCTTCATATCGGAGGTGCCAGGACAGCTATCTTTAACTGGCTTTTTGCCAAAAAGACAGGCGGCAAGCTGATCTTGAGAATTGAGGATACCGATGCAGAAAGATCTACAGAAGAATCCATACAGGGGATTATTGAAAGCCTGAAATGGCTGGGCATTACATGGGATGAAGGACCATATTTTCAGTCTCACTTCATTAAAGAACATCAGGCTGCAGCATATAAACTCCTGGAAACCGGCGAAGCATATAAATGTTTTTGCACGAGAGAGGAGCTTGACAGAAAACGTAAAGAGGCTCTGAAAAGAAAGGATTCCCTGCGCTACGATGGCACATGCCGTAATTTAACACCGGAACAGGTTTCTGAAAAGGAATCAGCCGGAATTCCATGTACAATCCGTCTTAAAATACCACAAGCAGAGGGCTCGGTCTGTTTCGAAGACATTGTATATGGATTTATAGAAAAGAAATATGAAGACATAGAGGATTTTGTGATAGTACGATCAAATGGGCAGCCCTTGTATATTCTTTCCAATACTGTAGATGACATACGTGACAGGATAACACATGTTATCCGCGGTCAGGATGGATTGGGAAATACTCCAAAGCAGATTTTGCTTTACAAAGCTCTTGGTGCGCCAATTCCAAAATTTGTGCATATGTCATTAACGCTTGATCCCAAAAAAGCCAAAATTTCAAAACGAACACATGGGGAATTGGTTGCAGTGCATTTTTACAGGGAACATGGCTTTTTGCCCTGGGCTTTAGTAAACTTTTTGATCCGTCTTGGATGGTCAACACCTGATTCCAGAGATATCTTTACAAAAGAGGAACTTATCGAAGCATTTTCTTTAGAGGGACTTAACAGGGCAAATTCTGTTTTTAATGTTAATAAAAACGATCCGAAATTTTTTACAGATCCAAAAGCACTCAGCATAAATTCACATTATATAAAGAATCTTCCTGTTGAAGAAATTGAACCTTATGTTAAGGCGGAATTGGAAAAAGCGGGAATATGGAATCCTGAATTTGAGTCAGGAAAGCGCGACTGGTTTCTTGCCACGATTGACCTTATTCGCAGCCGTTATCATGTAACCACAGAGTTCGCCACGCTTGGCAGGGCATATTTTTCCGATGACTACCCAATAGAAAAAAAAGCGCTGAAAAAAAACATACTCAAACATGCAGGCCTTAAGGAATGGTTCCCGATTCTGGCGGACAGGCTTGAGTCCGTGAATAGATTTTCGGTCGAGGAGGCCGAAAAGGTGATTCGTGACATGGCTGAAGAGCTGGAAATCAAAGCCGGAGTTTTAATTAATGGTATGCGTGCTGCGGTTACGGGGCAGGCAGTCGGTCCCGGTCTGTTTGATATCCTTATCGCAATTGGACAGAAACGGGTTGTGGAACGTCTGCGCAATGCAGCGTTGCTGTTTGATTAACGTGTGGGCAACCCCCTTGTGGTTGCCCAATTGGTAAGTTGCATATTGTCAGGGTAACCGAATAAGTTTTTTAAGGGAGAAATATAATAAGATGGGCTGGTTTGGAAAAGTTGTTGGAGGTACTATAGGATTTGCAATAGGCGGTCCTTTGGGCGCTGTCGCAGGCGCTGCATTTGGACATAGTTTTGATTCAAGCAGCAGGCAACACTATATTAATGATAATGCACGTCTTTCATCAGGCGAAGAGTCTCAGTTTACCTTTTTTATAGCGGCATTTTCAATGCTTGCAAAGCTTGCTAAAGTGGATGGCCGCATATCCGGGGAAGAAATTAAGTCAATAGAGAATTTTATGGTTAATGACTTAAACCTTGATCTTGAAAACAGAAGACTTGCTATGAACATTTTTCATGCAGCTATTGACTCTCGGGAGACTTTTCATGATTTTGCGAGGCAATTCTACATGCAGTTCAGCAGACAGCCTCAGATTCTTGAACTTATGATGGATATGTTTTTTAGAGTATCAGTTGCTGATGGTGTTCTCAGTCAGAGTGAAGAACAACTTATTCACTCTGCTTCAAAAGTATTCAACTTTAATGATGCGGAATACAGTAAATTTAAGTCCAAATATATCAAGGACTTTGAAAAATATTATGCGATTCTTGGATCCAGCAAAAATGATTCAAATGATCAGATAAAAAAACAATACAGAAAACTGATATTAGAATATCATCCTGACAAGATTGCATCAAAGGGTCTTCCTGACGAGTTTATAAAATTTGCTAATGATAAATTCAGGGAGATTCATGAAGCGTATGAAGTTATAAAAAAAGAAAAGGGGATCAAATAGTTCCCAATAAAGAATTATTGTTATTTATTTTTTCAATTTTTACAGCAATAATTTTGTTTTTCAAATCATCATTTCCGTTCAAAAATATCGGTAAATAATTTGAACTTATACCTTTTAAAAAGCCTGTTGTTTTGTCTCTTTTTCCCTCTATAAGAACTGCAACCCTTTTCCCGATATTTTTTTTATAAAATTCTTTTTTTTTGATATTTCCCAGATCACGCATTGCTTTACATCTTTCTTTAATAGTTTTTGATGGCACTTTATCAGGGAAACTGCTTGCCTGTGTTCCTTTGCGGGAAGAAAAAGGAAATACATGAAGATAGGTTGCCGGCAGTTCTTTAATTAGATTATATGTATTTTTAAAGGCCTCCTCAGTCTCGCCCGGAAATCCTATAATGG
>DAOWEW010000062.1 GCA_030638305.1 Desulfobacteraceae bacterium | reverse complement strand
ATAATCTTGGTGTCTTAGTGTCTGAACTATTATAAACGATTTAAATTCCCTTGGATAAAGAAAGATCTATCATCCTCTGAACGGCTTTTAACGCCGGCCGCTGTACATCTTCAGGTACTTTAACCTCGCCTTCCATGAATTCAAGGCTTCTGACAATATCTTCAAGAGAAATCTTCTTCATGTCACCGCATTCCATGTTTAAAGATGCGGGATAAAAAAATTTGTCAGGATTTGCCTTTTTCAAAGGATAAAGCAATCCTATTTCAGTCCCTACGATAAAAGATCTGCTTTTCGATTCCATGGCGTATCTGATCATGCCGGAAGTACTTAAAGCAACATCCGCCATATCAATAATATACGGCGGGCATTCCGGATGAGCCATAAATAAAGCATCAGGATGTTCTCTTTTGGCTATTATTACATCTTCCGGAGTAAGATCATCGTGAATGGGGCAGTATCCGTCCCATAAATGTATCTTCTTGTCAGTACGTGAAGCAGTATTTAAAGCAAGGTTTCTGTCAGGCACCATAAGCAGTTCTTTTTCATCCAGACTGTTTACAACATCCAGCGCATTAGCGGATGTACAGCATATGGTTGAGAGAGCTTTGACGGCAGCGGATGAATTAACATATGTAACAACTGGGATAGGGCCGAGTTCATCAAGCTTGGCTTTAAGTGCCTCGGGAGTTACCATGTCAGCCATAGCGCAGCCGGCATCTTTGCGCGGAAGCAGCACTGTCTTATGCGGCGACAGGATTGAAGCTGTTTCTGCCATAAAAGTTACTCCACAAAACAAAATAACCTCGGCATCTGTCCGGGAAGCTTTGATACTCAATTCAAGTGAATCACCGCAAAGATCAGCAAGATCCTGTATCTCCGGAGGCTGGTAATTATGTGCAAGCATAATTGCTTTTCTTGTTTTCAGCAGGTTTTTTATCTTATCTCTCATTTTTTATATCCAGGTTTACTAACGGTTCACGGTTGTCGGTTTACAGTTAACAGCGTTATGTTTTGAACAGCCGTAAACCGTGAGCCGTAAACTGTCAACCGATTCTTATTCATCAAGTTTCAGCACATCTGTGCCATAAGGTATATTAAAAATAAATATCGAATCGTCAGGATTCTCCAATAGTTTAATGTCAATCAGCTTTATTCGAGTCTCATCGCTGTATGCATTATATGTAACAATCTCTTCAAGATAAAATGTTTTCTTTGAAATTGACAGGGTTATGTATGATAAATCATTTGTTTTCTTTAGCGGCAACAGCTTAAGTATATAATAATCGTTATTGGCAGTATTTTCCAGAGTAATATTGAACTGTTGTCTGATAAGCTTAATGTCTGAAAGGAAACTGGCACCCTTGCCATCTCCAAAAAATGATGGAAATTTTCCTATCATAACCTGGTTATCATCAGGTCTGTAAACCCATAAATCCTTACCATCTGTAACTATAATCTGCCTGTCAGGCTTTTCATATTCCCATCTCATCTTGCCAGGACGCTTGACCGTTATTTTGCCCGATGCAGAATCCGTTATATCCATTGCCTTTAATGTCGATTCCTGAACAAAACAAGCAGAAAATCCGGCAAGAACATATTTTTTCTCAACTTTGTTTATAATTTTATCAAGTAAAATATTCGATTCATGCAATTTTGAATCTTGACGCATGGATAACTCTTTGCATAACACATGCTGTGCATTTAAAAAAATAAAAGCATATAAAATACATATGACTAATTTAAATCGCATATTAGAAGGCTCCGCATTAATGAATTTAAGGAACGTGGACATCTCACCATAAATGGCTGGAATATGTTTTTATTTAGTGCCCGAACGAAAAATTAGCAGTTTTCGTTCAGGCACTATTTAATTAACGCATATCTTTACCAAAATCAAATATAATTTTTTCGTAACCTGTATCTTTAGGGCAGGCACAAAGACCTGCCTGAAGAGCGTTTTGTTCTTGTTGCTTGCTTTCCATTTCTAAAAATTATATTTATGCTTTTTGAAATGAATAACATAATTCATTAAAAATAACAGATAGAACATTTTGGGGGAAATCCCTCAGGAACAGAGATGTTTATACGCTTACTCAAACGAAATTGCTATAATCTTCGATTTACTCTGGGAACTGCTTTTGTAGGTATTGTAATTTTGTTGTCGATCCTTTTTGGACTGACAACATATCTCAGCATACGTTCTTTTATTCGCCAGGAAATACGGCAGAGACTTATGGATACAGTGGGGGTTGCTGCTTTGCAGATTGATGCGGAAACTCACAAGAATCTTGCTCAAAGTAAAGACGAAAAAACAGATACCTATATGAAAATCAAAAAGCGCTTACAGCAAATTCGAAACAATTGTAAAGATGTTCGATTTGTATATACACTTAGAAAGAACAAAAAGGGGGAGGTTGTTTTCATTGTTGATGCGGAAAAAGACCCTCAAGACATGAGCCATATAGGTGATGTATATGAGACACCGACTCCACAGATGCTTGCTGTCTTTACAAAACCCTATAAAGTAGAGGTGGAAGATCAGTTTTATACCGATCAATGGGGAACAACTCTTTCAAGTTATGCACCTGTTTTTTTCAAGAACGGCGAGTTAGAGTCAGCACTTGCTATAGATATGTCTGCAAGCAAAATCATTGATTACGAACGGCGCTATCTATTTACAATTCTGGTATTTTGTATAATTGCCAGCTCATTTGCCGTGGCGTTAAGCATTTTCTTTGCACGAAGGATAAGTAAACCATTAATGCTCTTAGAGGCCGATATGTCAAGAATCCAGAAATTTGATCTTGACAGCAAAATTAAGATTAGCTCGCATATAACCGAAGTGATTAAGATGAAAAACGCTGTAGATAACATGAAAACCGGACTACGGTCATTTAAAAAATATGTTTCTGCGGATCTGGTCAGCGAATTGATTAAATTGAAAAAAGAAGCGGTATTGGGCACAGAAAGGAAAGAGTTGACCATATTCTTATCAGATATCGCTAATTTTACCACCATTTCTGAAAATCTGTCACCAGAGCAACTTTCTGAAAATCTGGGAGAATACTTTAAAGGAATGACGAAAATCATCCTTCAAAACAATGGAACGGTCGATAATTATACTGGTGACTCTATAATGGCTTTCTGGAGCGCACCTTACTATATAAAAGACCATGCAGTATCAGGATGCTATACCGCCCTGCAGTGCCAGAGATATCTGGATACTCTTGATAAAAGGTGGACAGAAGAGGGGATTCCACTATTTGCAACTCGTATGGGTTTGAATACAGGTGATGCTATTGTTGGTAATATTGGATACGAGGAAAGGTTTGCTTATACTGCTATCGGTGACAATGTTAATCTGGCAAGCCGTTTGGAAGGATTGAATAAATTCTATGGTACCCGAATTATGATCAGTGAATTTACGTATGCTCAAGCCCGGGAGCATATAGAAGCACGGCTTATTGATGTTGTATCTGTAAAAGGAAAGAGTAAAAGTGTTATGGTATATGAACTTATCTCAGAGAAGAATAACATCGGCAGAGAATTGAAACAATTCATTGATTTGTTCAACTACGGAGCAGATCTCTATCTGGACAGAAAATGGTCTGAAGCAATAAAAGTTTTCAAAGAAACCTGTAAGAAAAACCCGCACGATATTCCATCGCAAATACTTCTTAAAAGATGCTCAAAATATGCAAAAAAATCTCCGCCTCTTGATTGGTCAGGTGCTATTGTGATGCAAAAAAAGTAAGGATAAGAAAGTTATTTCGTCCCTTATGTTGAATTTCCGGCGGGTTATGTTATTGAACTCTCAAAAGCGGAAAAAAATGAACTGGTGGAAAATTTCCACCGGTTCAATAGTCTGAAGCATTCTAAGGGGGTGCAATACAAAAAAGTGACATAGAACAAAACGTGACCATTTCGGTACTGGGAAGTACCAATTGAATGATGAATGTCGAACAGGGAATATCGAAGTGTGGATGCCTTTTTTTAAAATTATTAAGTACCCTCCTTCGTAATTCGACATTCCCTGCTCGACATTCGACATTTAATCAGCATATTCAATGGCTAAAAAATATTATCATCAATGATGCAACTTTTTTGTATTGCACCCTTCTAAGGTTAATCCGAAAGCCTGGCACCAAAAACCCACATTTTAAAAAAGAGTTGATATGAGCAAAGAAAATAAAATCCAATTATTTCAAAAGCAAAGTATAAGAACACATTGGGATGAAGAACAAGAAGATTGGTTTTTTTCTATTGTTGATGTTATTGCAATTTTAACAGAGCAAAAAGATTATCAAGGAGCAAGAAATTACTGGAAAGTATTAAAACATAGGCTTGTAAAAGAAGGAAACGAAACGGTTACAAATTGTAACCGTTTGAAAATGATTGCCAAAGATGGCAAAATGCGAATGACTGATGTAGCTGATACTCAACAGCTATTACGTCTTATCCAATCTGTTCCATCGCCCAAAGCAGAGCCTTTTAAAATCTGGTTGGCAAAAGTAGGTGCACAGCGGATAGACGAAATAGAGGATCCCGAACTATCTTTTGAACGTGCTATGGAAACCTACCTTGCAAAAGGATACTCTGGAGAATGGATAAACCAACGCCTAAAAAGTATTGAAGTTAGAAAAGAACTAACAGACGAATGGCAAGAAAGAGGGATGAAGCAAGGCTTGGAATATGCCATTTTAACCAATGAGCTCACTCAAGCTTGGGCCGGCAAAAATGTAAAAGAATACAAGAAATACAAAGGGCTAAAAAAGGAAAACCTGCGAGATAATATGAGCAACCTTGAACTGGTTTTGAATATGCTTGCAGAAGCTTCTACAGCAGAAATATCGAAAGAAAAAATACCAAAAGGCTTAGAAAAAAATAGGGAGATTGCTCGTAAAGGTGGTAATGCTGCTAAAAAAGCAAGATTGGAGATTGAAAAACAAACAGGGAAACCAATCGTAACAACTAAAAATGTAAACAACCTTTTAGACAAACCCAATCATAAAAATATTGAAAATGAGTAAACTATAAAAATTTGCAAAGACAAGAGCCTTACCAAAAGCCTTTACTGAACTTTGCTGTTTTGAAGTTTAAGCACACGATAAAAAAGAAAAATAAATGAAAAAAGTTTGCATAATTAAACTCGCAACATAACGTTCCTCACCACGTTTTAATACATGCTGCCTCGGACAAAGAGAGAGTGGCCTCTCTCCTACCCTTTTGATTGACATTCACACGGATCAGAGCACCTGTTGTGAAGTTAATTGACATTAATTTTCTGTTTATGCATATCTCCTTGACATGGGAGATTTTTTTGCTTGATGTTATAATATATTTGCATCATCGGCTTCAAAGCAAATTATATAATTGTATCAATATGTTATAGTAATTTACCCGCCACAGCTTTCCCCTTTCCCCCCTTGGCACAACATTTGCTCAACACGTTAAGCAGTTCAAACGCTGGTAGAGGATATTGCTTTAAAAAACACCAGCTAAATCCCTTAATGGCAAGGAAGGAGGTATGCTCTATGAAATAGCGAATTCTTGTATTGGGCCGCCTTGCGAAAAAAGGACTCAAGATCTCCGCTTGGTGCAAACTTTCCACATAGAAGTGATCAGCCGACACTTCGAAGAATGCGGTGAGAGTTTATACTCCAGCTTCTTCACCAGACCTGGCAACCCGTTATTAACTGATTCAAATTAGATAAAATTTAGGAGGATAATATGAAAGCATTGATAAAGCATATGTTGGTTGGAATAATGATAGTAATGTGTACGGCAATTTCGGCGTATTCAACAGATGTACCCGATCCCTTTGGTGGTATCGGTATTGATGTAGCTTATTCTAATCATGGCCTCTGGAATGACTCAGCAACAGGAAGAGGATTGGAATACAATGGTATTCCTGTTTCCTATCCGGGAACCCCGTGGCAGCAGGTGAGCATAGCATATAATGGGACAGCGCAGGATCAAGGCAATTGTTACTCCTATACATGGGGATTGCAGGTGCCGTTGACACCTTTTGAAGGCGGATCGGGCTTTGGAAACATCGGCTCGACTACAGTGTGGAATTCCGGGAATCTGCGGATCATGAAACAGGAAAGCTGGTATAAGGAAAACGATCCTGCTGTCATGAAAATTGATGTGGTCGTGACCAATGAAGGATGCGAACCGGTAGAGGAATTTATCTTTATGCATGCCGTGGATCCCGACCAGGATAGACGGGATTATAACGACTTCCGTACATTAAACTTTGTGGTTCCCTCAGGGGACATCGTTATCAGTGCAGGACTATGGGGCTTAACAACCGTGGCATACGGTCGTTGTGATTCTGTCAGACAGGATTTGGGGCATACCAGATGGTCAACAGATCCCTTCGCATATTTTGATAACGGCACCTACTTCAGGGATGACACTATGCATTTCCGACACGTGGAGAAAGTAATAGATGCAGGGGAAACCATACGCTTCTCGTTCGTTTTTATTGCAGCCAAGGATTTCCCCACTGCTCACTCCGCCTATCTTGATTACATTGACACCCAGTGCGACGACGGCGAATCCATTGGGCTGATTGATACAGTGTTAAAGAAAGATCGTGAATACATTGAGAAAACCTCTGACGAGCTGATTGATACAGTATTAAAGAAGGACCTTGAATACATTGAGAAAACCTCTGACGAGGTCAAATCTCTTATTGAAAAGATGGAAAAGATGGATCCGGCCGAAGCTACAAAGTCGGCTTCACCTAACAATTTCCTCCGGTACGATTCAAAGGATGTACCGAAAGAGGTTTTGATCTGGTAGAAAATTCTATCTTGTATTACCACCATACCATAGTGCCCATCCGGAAACTTCGGATGGGCACAACTTAGGAACGTGGACGAAATAACTTCCGCAACTATGCATCATAGCTTCAGGCCATCTTTACCCGATCTAAAATCACAAACGTCTTGAAATAGCTCGCAATTTCGGTGTTACAAGAAGATGCGGCCTCGGGTATGCAGGTCTTACCATAAGCTCTTGTATTCAAAGAGCATATAACCCACTACCTCCGTAGAATGTTTTATCTCTCTGTCACGAGACTGTTCTTCGTCGATCTGCACATCTACACCAAAGACATCATTATTCTGACAGCGAACATTTGCAGTATTGTTGCCGGCCATTGTCTGCATCTCTGCGAAAAACATTGGGATGTTCATGAACTCCTGATCAAAAGAAATCGTATCAAAAGCACGCCGCACCACATCCGCAGTTCTGTTGATCTCAAAAGTAAGACCGTCTAAGGTGCCGGATGAGGGTTCCCACGCAATATAAGAGATGGTTTCCATGGCATGGATT
>DAOWEW010000158.1 GCA_030638305.1 Desulfobacteraceae bacterium | reverse complement strand
TTTTTAGAAAAGATTCTGTCTCCGAACTTGAAACAGGTTGTATGTCGTCGGGAGCTTCAGTAGCTTTTAAATCACAACCAATAAGGTCTTCTTTAAAATCACGGCCCCTGGCAATTACCTTTCCATTCCGATCAAAAACAGTACTGATTCCATCAAAAAGAAAGCTGTCGTTTCCACCCACCTGATTTGCATATATTATGGGAACGCTGTATTTTTCAGATAAAGCGCCAAGCATCTTCCACCTGAGATCCATCTTGCCTGCATGGAAGATAGAAGAAGATATGTTGATTATAAGGTCAGCGCCATCTTCTATCATCAAGGACAAAGGATCTACATTGTATATTCTTTTCCTGAAAAAATCTTTGTCATTCCAGACATCTTCACAAATAGTTAGCCCTATCCTGCGTCCCTTGTACGGAAAAGCCTCAAACAACCGGCCTGGTTCAAAGTACCTTCTTTCATCAAAAACATCATAGGTTGGAAGAAGTCTTTTATATGCTTTATGCAATATTTTGCCGTCTTCGAACAAAACGGCTGCATTGTAAAGGGGCTTGCCTTCATCATTCGGATTCTTGTCAACAAATCCACAAACAACCCCTATACCATCTATTGAGCTGACAAGTTTATCCAGCGAGGCAAGATTGGCATCAACAAAATCCTTTTTTTCAAGAAGATCGTGGGGCGGATAACCTGTAATAACCAGCTCCTGAAATACTATCAGATCACATAAAAAACTTTTCGCCTTATTGGCAAAATAGATGATTCTGTCAAAATTATGCTTAAAATCACCAATGATTGTATTGACCTGTGCAATAGCTATTTTCATGACAAGTTAGTGCCTTATCTCTTCTCTGCTTGCAAGAACTTTTTTATTAATTGCCTGATATAGCCTGATTGCTCCGGTTCTGCCCATATAACCTCGGGATCGGCCTTAAACCATGTCATCTGGCGCTTTGCATATCTTCTTGTGTCCCGTTTCAATGTACGAACAGTCTCTTCCCACGTAATACGGCCTTTAATAAAATCAACCATGTGGCGATAACCTATAGACTGCATGGATTTGAGGTCTTCAGAATAACCTCTGCCAAGCAGCATCTTCACTTCATCAACAAGCCCCTCTTCTATCATTGCATCAACTCTTCGATTAATACGATCATACAGAGCTTCCCTCTCCATATGAAGACCTATTTTCAAAACATTAAACCGTCTCTTGTCAAATGCATGGTCTTTACTGTATTGCGAGATAGCCATACCGGTTGCTTCATATACCTCAAGAGCCCTGATTATCCTGTATGTATCATTCGGATGTATCCTTCCTGCCGCAACCTGATCACATTTGCATAACCTCTCATAAAGAAATCCGGAGCCATGAAGCAATTCCGCTTTTTTTAAACGCTTTCGGATATCCGTATCTGCCGACCCAGCATGGGACAAACCATGCACAAGAGCTTTAATATAAAGACCTGTGCCCCCGACAACAAATGGAACAATACCATCAGCATGCAGCTTCATTATCAGCTCGCCCGCCATCTTCGCAAACATGGCGGCATCAAACGGCTCATCCGGATCAACAATATCTATCAAATGGTGAGGAACTAGAGCCTGCTCATCAAGAGTCGCCTTGGCCGTGCCTATATCCATGTATTGATATATCTGCATTGAATCAGCGCCAATAATCTCTCCATGCAACTCTATGGCGAGTTCAATTGAAACAGCGGTCTTGCCCAAACCGGTTGGGCCGCAGATCACAATAATATCCGGTTTAGAATCAGTCGTCATATTTTTAGATTCCACAAATCGGCTGCCAGACTTAAAGTGGGACAGTTTCCATCAGTTTGGCTCTATGGAAATTCTACAATTAAGCTAAGGAACGTGGACAAAAAATCAAACTCTTTTATCAAAAAAGATGCCCAGCACATCGTTCACCCTGGAAATCAGGTCCAAAACTTCTTCAGGCGGAATCTGTCTGATCAAATCTCCGGTATCCTTTTCAACAACTTTTATCATGGTCCGACCCGATTCCTCATGCATCGAAAATTCAAGCCCGACATTATGGATTGTATTTATGTTATTTTCCAGATCATCTAATAAAGCCTGAGAAACCTGGGCATTCTCTTTCCCTTTCTGCTCCTCATCTACATTCTTTTTCTCTTTAATGCGCTGATCATCTTTAATGTGCAGATCCAGCCGGACCTTCTGATCTTCAATCCTGGAAACTTTAACAGGTGCAATACTTTCATCAGACTTTGTCTTATAGCCCTGGCCTTGACTTTGAACAGCCACTCCAACATTGATCGTTTCCAACATGTCACCACCTCCCATAATCATTGATTAGTTGAAAGAAAAAGGAACCAGGAAAGTTTTTCCTGTCTCCTATCTCCCATCTCCTGTTTCCCCATACGCAGCAACAAGCTTTTTCCCGTTTCCGATTCTTCTCAATTCTCTTCCCGTTTTATCTCGCTTTTTTCCTATCTCCACTACAAGTTCATCAACCACGTCTTTTATGTCTTTTATCAGATCTAATATTTCAGGATCATCGCTTAAGCCCGCCTGGTTAAGATCATTCATTATCTTCTCATGCTCTTCGCCCAACCGCACAAGTATTTCGAAATTATTTTCACCAAGGGCTTTTTTGGCTCTGATAGTTATATCCTGAAGATTATTATACAGCATTCTGTGATTAAGCTGCAATTCGAAATCCCCCTTGCATGTGCGGATTCTCAATAACCGGCTGAAAAGCGGATTCTTTTTTAGCCGCTTCATCAAAACCCTCCTTTAGCTTGCAAAGGAGTCTTTCCACCTCATCAAGAGCGCCGACATCGTTCTTCATATTGGCAATTATCAGGCAGTCCATCATATAGTGGTACAGACCGGACAGATTTTCCGCCAGCTCTTCCCCTATTTCCCTGTCCAATGCACAATCAAGCTCTGTAAGAATTGCTATAACCTTTGAGATGTTTTCTCCCCTGATCTTTGCACTTTTCTTTTCAATGCCCAAACGTGCAAACTTAACAAACCTCATTGCACCGGCATAAAGCATCAAAAGAATTTGTTCTTTGTTATCAGTTGTGTGGACTACTGCCTGGTTGTAAGCCGCATATCCCGTCAGTGTCATAAACCTGTCTCCTTTCGTTAATTAATTCGTTAATTTCCAATCATCCCCGGCATTGTCTTTATCCCTTGTTTGATACATAGTTATTCAGATTTTGCATGCCTGTAATCTGCTGGGTCAAAAAATTCCCGGTGTTCTGATATCCGGCAAGAAGTAATTCCAATGTATTGAACTGGGCCCTGGTGCGTGTTTCCCATGCCAGATTACGCATTTCTATACGTTCAACCTGGTCATGGATATCTTCTATACTGCTTTGGATCCCATCCGTCCTCGCATCAAGGGATCCGCCTGTGGAATCAAGTATCGCATCCAGTGTATCCACCATACGCACGGCAAAGCCCTCAGAGCCTTCGGTTGCCTGGGTAAAAAACTCGACCACATCATCGAAATGATCATCAAGAGCGCTATCAATGGTTGAAGAATCGACCTCCAATCGTCCTGCGTCATTCAGTGTAATGCCAAAATCCGACAACCGGCTGAAAGATTCAACACCTGAAACCGTGCCCGTAATCAGGCGATCAAGACGGCTGCGTATACTGTTTGTGGTAGCATCACCAAGCAGAACGCCGGCGGTTTCAGAATCTTGATTATAGCTTTGAGCCGCGTCAAAAAAGTCAAGCACATTGTTGTATGCACTGACAAAAGAATTGATTTTTAAAACAAACTCTGATGTGTTCCCGCTCACAGTCAGAGTCGCCTCGTTGTCCGTCTCAGGGGCAGATTCAAGGGTAATGGTAACACCCTCAACCACATCGTCTATCACGTTTGTGCTCCTGCTGATGCTGGACACGCCATCCACAGTAATCATGGAATCCGTTGCGGTCTGGGTATTTTCGAGGTTTCCGGTAACATCCTTGTCGTACACCAGCCTGGAAAGACCGATCATATCGGTATTGCTGGGATTGAGGTCATCACCCTCATCTGTGACCGTCAGGTTGATAACATTTTCCGCTCCGGTCTCATCTGCGGCCAGTGTAAGGAAATAGTGAGTTCCGTCAAAGATTACAGATGCATGGACCCCGGATTCCGCATCATTTATGGACTGGGCAATCTCCTCAATGGTATCGGTGGCAGACACAGCGATATCCATCGTACTTCCGCTTCCTACCTTGAGATGGATGGTTCCTTTACCTACGTATTCACTATCGGTAAAGGCTCCGTCTTCGGATGTTGTCCCATCCCCGACCTTTTTGCTCGTAAGTTTGTGAACTTTAGCGAGATTCTGCACAGTAATATCGTATGAACCCGCTATAGCATTTTTATCGGCAGATACGGTAAAAAGGTCGGTATCACCTGATGAAGCTGAAAAACTCATCAAATCGCTTGCGGAATCAAATCCATCCATAGCAGATTGCAGACTGCTCAATGTACTACGCAAGTTGCCGTATGTCGATAATTCCACCTGATAAGCAGCCTCCTGCTGTTGAAGCTTAATAATAGGCTTCTGCTGCAAAGCTAAAAGCTGATCAATTATATTATTATAATCAATACCTGACATAAGACCTGCGACTGAAATAGACATAATTACTCCCTCCTTTCCTTACTTTAATACTATTATCGGTATTTTATCAAAAAACTTTAGCTTTTTGAAAACATAACCGGTATATAGTTTTCAAATTATGCCGCAGGGTTATTTATTTTTGTCCACGTTCCTTAATAATGAAGGATGCCGAAAAAAGCATAATTTTCTTACTTCAGGTCAGAGCTATTGTTATTTAATTTATATTATAGTAAGGAACGTGGACGAAATAACTTTATCAAGTAGGCGCATAGATTTGGGTCAGGTTTGTTCGATCTGAAATCACAAAAGTTGAAGGAATAGCGAGCTATTTCAATATGTTTGTGATTTCAGATCGGGCAAATATGATCTGAAGCTGTGATGCATAGTTGGTGAAGTTATTTCGTCCACGTTCCTAACAATGGTTCATTGAAAAAATCGTGAACCTGACAACCTGAGTAGTTACAGCAAATGACTTATAAAAAACATCCGGGTTACAAATATATTTTCGGACCTGTTCCCTCGCGGCGGCTTGGTTTATCTCTGGGCATTGATCTTATGCCTCATAAAACATGCACGCTCAATTGTGTTTATTGTGAATGTGGAAGAACCACACATCTTACCATGGAATGCAAAGAATATATACCGGTAAAACTGTTGCAGGAAGAACTGAAAGACTTTTTATCCGGCAATCCAAAACTGGATTTTATAACCTTTTCAGGTTCCGGCGAACCTACACTTCACATCGGAATTAAAGAAATCATAAATTTTATAAAAAAAGATTATCCAAAATACAAGATCGCCCTGCTTACAAACAGCACACTTTTTTTTCAGCCGGACATTAGAAAACGAATCACCGGTGTTGATCTAATAGTAGCGTCTCTTGATGCTGCTTCAGAAAAAAACTTCAAAAAAATCAACAGACCGCATCCGGGAATAGCCCTCCCTGAAATAATCGAAGGCCTGATTTCTTTAAGACAAGAATTTGCAAAACAACTCTGGATGGAAGTTTTTCTTGTGCCTGGAATAAATGATAACAAAGATGAGCTTAATAGACTAAAAAAAACTTTAAGCCTGATTTATCCTGATAAAATTCAATTAAATACGCTTGACAGACCTGGAGCTGAAAGCTGGATTAAGCCAGTTTCCAAAAAAGATTTATTAGAAGCGGCATCATATCTAACTGGGGCAGATATAATAAAGATTCCTGACTCAAGTCCCAATGACGGTATTCTCAAAAAAGATGACCGCAACTATCTTTTATCCATCATAAAAAGAAGGCCATGTACGGCTGAAGATATTTCAAAAATTTTGAATAGTAACCTTGAAGAGATATACAACCATCTTGACGCTCTTATTGAAAAGAAATTAATCATAAAAAAAGATATGCCAAGAGGCACCTTCTACACCTTAGGAACGTGGACGAAATAACTTCCGCAACTATGCATCACAGCATCAGGCCATTTTTGCCCGATCTAAAATCACAAAAATCTTGAAATAGCTCGCTATTCCTTCGACTTTTGTGATTGTAGATCGAACAAACCTGACCTAAATCTGTGCGCCTACTTGCGGAAGTTAATTCGTCCACGTTCCTTAAAGACCGGATGAGTGACATTTGAAATGCGTTTACTCTGATT
>DAOWEW010000051.1 GCA_030638305.1 Desulfobacteraceae bacterium | reverse complement strand
TTCTTATTCATTTGTTGTCTGGGGCCATCCAAGAAATGGTCTTGGCGAACCGCCTTTACATTTCAAAGAAATATTGGAACGTTTGTCCGAGTTGAAACCCGATCTGATCATTGTTACAGGAGATGTTATAGAGGGTGGAAACCTCCTTTATTTGAAAAACAATAAAGGACCACACTCGAATAAGGTCATTGAGATAATCCAAAAAGATTGGGATAGATTCGACACGGCAATGAAAAAATTGGGAATCCCGTATTATATAACACCTGGTAATCATGATGTTTACAGTATTCGAACGCGTGATATATTTTATAATCGTTATCCAAAAATGCCCTTTGCAATAACTTTTAAAGGTAGTCGTTTCATTTTACTGGATTCAATGGGGATTTGTAACCTTGGTAATAATGACTACGCTTTCACAGGCGAAGCGGTACCTTTTGATGATGATCAAATTCAGTTCATTCGTAATGAATTGTCACTTCAAGATAAATATCGTCATATCTTTTTTTTTATGCATCACACCAGACAGTGGGCGAATTCAGATGGATTCTGGTGGAGAGATATTCATCCTGCGTTACAAGGGAGTAAAACCCGTGCAGTGTTTTCTGGAAACCCTGATGGCTACAAATTTAAATACTCGTATGTTGTTCAAGACGGCATCTATTATATTCAAAGCAGTACTTTTCCTGTATATTCAGCTCGGAGTACTGCAAAGGCCAAACCGTCAAGAAAGGCTATGTGCAGGCAACTTGATAATTTCCAATATGTTAAAGTAGATGGAGATGATATTAAAATAAGAACAATTGTTGTAGGAGCTATTAGCTCTAAAGGGGTTTCCAGGCGATATTGGGACGAAGTTGATAAAATTGATAAAAGCATCACCTGGCAGCGAAAAGTGGTTAATAAATTGAAAGAAACAATATTCAACAGACTTAGGAGCATTTTTTTTTAAAATGTTTCAAAAATAAGTAATTATGAAAATTGCATATATATTAGATCTTTTCCCTGTTATTTCGGAAACCTTCATTGTACGAGAAATATTCGAACTTGAACGTAATGGCCTTGAAGTAAGTATCTTCTCCCTGAGAGACACAAAAGGAACAGAATTCAGTAAAGTTATACATGCCGACAGCGAGGCGCTTATTCCAAACGTGGTTTATCTGCCTTCTTTGCTGAAATGGGGCAAAGCACAATTATTTTTTTATCATCTTTACTTTTTTGTTCTCAGACCCATTAGTTATATCCGTACACTGCTATTCTCATGTCGCCATAGTAAAAATACCTTTATTAGGTTTAAACAGAGCGTCCTTTTGGCAATGGAACTGAAGAGATCAGGCGTTGAACATTTACACGCTCATTTCGCGCTTGATGCCTGTAAACTTTCGATGTTAACCTCCCTTTTGACGGGCATTCCGTATAGCTTCACTATGCATGCCCATGACATTTTCAGGCCAGATCTATCGGATTTAATCGAAGATAAGTTTAAAAATGCTAAATTTGTTGCAAGCATTTCGAATTACAACAAGAATTTTATTCTAAATAAGTATCCGTCCATAGATTCAGATAAAATTAAGATTGTTCATTGCGGTATCAAGATCCGGAACGCCCAGCCCCACTCGAATAAGAGCAGCAAATCTTTTACAATTATCACAGTTGGAAGGCTTGTTGAACAAAAAGGCTTAAAATTCCTGATTCAAGCCTGTAATATCTTAAAACGTAACCATGATATTAAATTCATATGTAATATAATTGGAGAAGGTAAAGAGAAACATCAACTCGAAAATATGATAGCCCGTTTTGAACTAAATGATGTTATTTACCTGCTTGGTGTCAAAGATCAAAAAGAAGTCATTGAAGCATTAGAATCAGCAAATGTATTTGTATTGCCATGTACTGTTGAAAAAAATAGTGCGATGGATGGAATACCCGTTGCCTTAATGGAGGCAATGGCGATGGAACTACCTGTCATTTCAACCAATATATCCGGAATTCCTGAATTGATCAAAGACGGTGCCGGAATTTTAGTTGAACCTGAGAATGCTAAACAATTATCAAAGGCTATTCTAAGAGTTTACAACCTAAATGATCGTGACTTAAAAGAGATGACGATGAAAGGAAAATCAATAGTAATGGAAGAATTTAGTTTGACTTCAGAAGTTAAAAAATTAGTCCGGTTATTCAGGTCTTAAAAAATGTATAACTATCCTCTCATAACAATTGGAATACCCACTTATAATCGTGCCGATGGTTTTTTACGGGAAGTTATTAAAAGTGCGACAAACCAGACATATTCAAATATTGAGATCATCGTTTCTGATAACTGCTCTACAGACAATACCGAGGAAGTTGTCAAATCAATAAATGATAATTCCGTTACATATTATAAACAACCCGTTAATTTGGGACCTCAAAAGAATTTTAATTTTCTTGTTGAAAACGCAAAAGGAGACTATTTTTTATTGCTTCACGATGATGACTTAATTGACTATGATTTCATAGAAACATGCATTCGAGCCGCTGAGTTCAAAACAGACAAGGGTATAATTAGAACTGGAACTCGAATTATTGATGAAAATGGAAATTTGCTTAATAATTATTTTAATATGGCCTCAGGATTGACAACAGAGGATTTTTTTCGATGTTGGTTTGATTGCAAAACCGCCTTATACCTTTGCAGTACACTCTTCAATACTAAAAGACTTAAAGAAATTGGTGGATTTGTATCTAAACATAATCTTTTTAATGATGTATTTGCTGAAATGAAACTTGCGGCAAAATTTGGCAGAGCGGATGTACAGAATATTAAAGCAAGTTTCCGCAAACATTCAGGAGAAATCACGTTTTCCTCCAGGTTAAGTGCCTGGTGCGAAGACTCCCTTATGTTGCTGGACGTAATGTGTGAACTGGTCAATGACCACTATAAACCAATAATAAGAGATGAGGGTTTAAGGTTTTTGTCCAAGATTAACTATGGATTTGCAAGCAAAGTTGAATCAAGGTTTAAACGTTATGTCGGATATTTCATCGTTTATAAATATTTCAATTTCAAGTATTTACCATCTCCAGCAATATCGTTCATTCGAAATTTCAAGAGAAGACTCGGTAAAGTATTTTAATGCAACCACTCGTGTCAATAGTCATCTGTTGCCATAATCGTGCGCATCTCTTACCTCAAACCATGGAATCGGTCTTTGCACAACAGTATGAGCCCGTTGAGATAGTGGTAATTGATGATGGTTCAACGGATAATACTTCGGAGCTGATGGCAAATTACGCGGATAAGATTCGCTATTATAAACAAGAAAATAGCGGAGCAGCCGCCGTTCGCACAGCCGGTTGCCGCTTGGCAAGGGGAGAGTATATCGCCTTTCAGGATGATGATGACTTGATGCCACCTGATCGAATTGTGCGCTTGCATAAAGCGCTTTGCCAACATCCATCTGCCGTCTTCGCGTTGGGCGATTGGGCTCTCATTGACGCTGATGGAAATTTAACAGGCAATCGCAGTAAGTTCAACATCCATGTGGATAACGAAGAGCCGGTATTGATACAGGACGGATATAAGGCGGTGCTATGGCCTGAGGTAACGCCGATACCACATACCACGCTTTTTCGAAGAACTGATGGTGAGCGAATCGGTTGGTTTGATACGCGATTTTTTCATGCCTGTGAAGATACTGATTTTTTTGCGAGATGCGGTCAACTTGGGCCAATTGTATATGTGCCAAAAGTTGTATCCCTCTATCGCCGAGAACATACTTCGCTCTGCAGTAACACTATTCTTATGGCATGTAGCAGGTTCTTATTGTTCGAGAAACACTTGAAGGCCATGAATGCGGGACAAAAGGAGTTGAAACAACGGGTACAACTACGAATGCTGAAAATACTCAGGGGGCTGGCAATTGATCAAAGTAAAGGTATGAAATTGCCCGACTCGGTTTCGAAACATCAGTTAAAGAAAGCCTTGTCGCTATTTGGATTAAGGGACCAGCTTGCATATATGTGGTTAGCTTCAATAAAACTTCCGCTTCGCAGGATTATCTTGGGGGCTGACTAATATGAAAAGCAATCCAGTTGTCAGCGTTATAATGCCACTCTATAATAAACGCCCTTATGTTAAACGGGCGATAGACAGTGTTCGAAAGCAAACCTTGGCTGAGTGGGAACTAATCATAGTAGACGATGGCTCTACTGATGGCTCCACTGATGAGATTCCGCAGAACGAACCGAGAATCCGATTTTTTCAGCAATCAAATGCCGGGCCGGCCGCAGCACGCAACCATGGGATTAGAAAGGCCCGGGGAGAATTTATAACATTTATTGATGCTGATGATTACTATTATCCACACAAATTAAAGCACGAGATGGCCCTGTTGCAGAAGGAAAATATGGCTGAGTGGATGGTGTCCGCATTTGAGTATGAGACAAACAACCATGTAATAACTCGCTACATTCGAGATATTCAGGGCAAAGAAATCAACGGCGAACCATTAGTCTTCGATAATGCCTCTCTTCAGTTAACCGTAAAAGGCTGGCATATTGATGGGTTGTGTATGAAAAAAGCTTTGTTAGATCGGCTCGGAGGTTTTCGAGAAGGTATGCGTTGTTTCGAGATCACTGATTTCCTTATTCGATGTGCCGTGATGCAGCCTCAACTACTCATCTCTCCTCTTCCGTTGTTTCGTGTTGTAGATGTGCCAGGCAGTGCATTCAAGGTTGCATGGCATCGAACTGAAGGAATCAGACAAATGGGTGAAAACTTACACGCCTTGTCTGCTGAGTACCCTGAACTCGCACATATTTTTACTCCTAAAAGCAGGAAACAACTGCTTTCTTATGTTGCTGCCCTCATCCAGGGGCAAAGGAGCGGTGAGGCGAGAAAGTATTTAACCCATACGTTTCCCTACTCACGTGACAAGCGATGGTGGACAATATGGATGCTGACGTGGATACCTCAATGGCTGATCGAAGCTCGGAGACGCTTAGGATCAGCAACTGTTGAGTTCAATGAGACGACAATGTGACAAAAGATTATCGCATTACAGACTCGGTAAGATATAAGAATCTACGATTCCTGCTTACGATTGTATGTTATCTATTCCCTGCTCTCATTTTTGTATTCATCTGGTTTCCCGTCATTGATCATTATTATGTTCCAAATTCGGTTATTACAGACGCAACGGTCAATGCGGCTCGACACATGCCTGACGATGCAGTGTTGGACGAGATAAAGGGGTTTTTCCAAAGACCCGATAGGGACAACAAGCAGCTCATTGCTGTTGCTGAAAGAGCCTTGAAAGGAGAGATTGCGATCCCGGGGCATCCCTCCAAAAAGCTTAGACTGCCTTTCAATGTTGATGACATTGATAAAGGGACTGGAGGCTGGCAGTTGTCACTGGCCAGTTTTAAGGTTCCGAATTTATTGCTTAGCGCTTATGAGATAACCGGGCGTGACGAATTCCTTATTACAGCAAGAGATGTAATTTCAGGTTGGGCATCATACGAACGCAAGGCGTGGCTTCCAAAAGGGTTTCTGTGGAATGACCACGCAATCGCCGCACGTATTTCTGTCCTTACGAAATTCTGGAAACTTTATCGGAATCATCCGGCTTATGAATCTGAAGTAGCGAAACACCTCTTTCAGTTGGTAGTACGAAGTGGTCAGATGCTATCCAAACCCTCACATTTCACGTTTGCAACGAATCATGGAGTCATGCAAAACCTGGCGCTATGGCAGATATGCCTTGCATTTCCGACCCTGCCAACTGTTGAATTTTATAAGCAATTGGCGCTTGAGAGAATGCGTGATCAGATGAGCTTTTATATCAATGATGAAGGAGTTGTTCTTGAGCATTCGGCCGGATATCAGAAGGCGGGATTGGAATTTATCGGCAAGGCGTTCAGATATCTAACCTTAATGAATCTGCCGATTCCTGAAGAATGGAGAGTAAAATATGCAAAGGCAAAAGATTTTTATGCTCAACTGAAACGACCGGATGGCTCTTTGCCCATGTTTGGCGATACAGGTGGCGGTAGTTCCAGCCTCGGTCCTTTTGTTATTCCCAGGCAGTCAGGGGGTTTGTATCCGGTTGCCGGATATTGTGTGTGGTGGGATGGACTGGATGCATGGCCAAATGAGAAAGCGCTAAGCCAGACCGTGGTGGCATGGTCCCACTTTCCCGGACACGCGCACAAACATGCAGATGAAATGAGTGTTCTTCTTTGGGCCAACAAGCACAATTGGTGGACAAACATCGGCTACTGGCCTTATGGAACAAAGGGACGATCAGAAGCTGTATCCTGGGATGGATCCAATGCTCCACACGTGGTAAACGAACCTGATAACAGCAAACGGCAAACAATACTTTTGGGCTATGGCTGGTCTGACAGTTTGGCTGTAACGGATTTGGAGAGAAAAGGGCCGCAGGAATATGTTGCACGCCGGCAAGTCGTTCACCTCAAACCGAATTTGTGGATAGTCCTTGACCATACATTCGGAAACAAAGACCAGCGAACAACGACAACATGGACGACCTCTTATAATGTCAACTTGAGTAAAGGTGAACATCCCGGTTCATATATACTTGGGACAAAAGACAGCAACGTAAAGCTAACAAAATTTATCATTACTTCCGAAGGTGCCAGGATCAGCCAATTCAATGGGAGCTTTTCACCCTTCGCAGGGTGGGAAAGCCATAAACCCGCGTCCGCAATTGTCATTGAGCAACCTGCGAATGATTCATGGGCAGTGGCAATTTGGTCGATTCAAGATGGTATCAGCCCAACTTTACAATCTACGGAACCACCGTCCATGCAATACTGGGAAGGTCCTGAGAAGTGGAAAATTGTGCTCCCGCTTGCTTCCGGTGTGATGAACATTTGGCGTGAGGATAATCGGGTATTCGTCAATGAAGATGCAAGAGGATCAGATAGCCTCAGGGAAATAATACTGTCAGAAGCACCGCAAATCACAGATGAACTCGCTGAAATTCACACGGCCAAAAATGCTGCAACGAAATACCCCAAAAAAAGATATTCAATTGCCCGCCATTCAAAGGCGACGTATTTCTTGCTTATTATCTTTTTGTTACAGGAAGCCTTTTTCTTAATATACAGCAGAGTTCAC
>DAOWEW010000086.1 GCA_030638305.1 Desulfobacteraceae bacterium | reverse complement strand
GTATAAGATCCGGTCTAAACTTTTTTGGTGCTTCCTCACCGCGTTGGAATATATTAAAATATATATTGTCTGATTCTGTCGTTAGATTTTTCAAATGAAAGTTCAAGGTGAAGAATACCGACTACTGTATTTTTGACAATAATTGGGTACAGTGAGATTAGAACAGGGATTTTGTTCTGTTTGGTAAAAGTTATAATATAACCTTGAAATGCTTTGTCGATCTGTTTTTTGTTAATCTCATATTCGGGACCGCCGGTGGTAAAGGCAATATTGCGGTCTCTTTTTATAAGTTCGGCTGATAAAACTTTCTCATTGAGAAATTTTTCTATTTTTTCCTTTTGTTTTATACTGTTAAAACTCAAATCACCACTTTCCAATAGAGTTACATAAGATTCAATTCTGTTTAAAGTCAGCTCCCTTTCATTTTTCATCCTGTTTTGAATTGATAATATACTGATTATTATAATCACAAAAACAAACGGCATAATAGTAAATACAAATATTTTTGTTCTTAAGCTCAAATCAGATATTTTATTTTTTTTCATATAACCTTTTTCATAATTTCATCATAAGCCTGCTGAGCTGTTATATTGCAGTCTAATAGCTTCAACAGTTTTTCGTTAATATTCTGTTGCAGAAGCCGGTTCTTTTCTCCGAGGATGTATCCCGCATTAGCGCTATAATGAACATTGCTGCCATATTTGTCTGTGATTTCTGTAAGGAATTGAGCGAAAGTATCCTCGCCGATATCAGAAAAACTGATATTACCGGCTATTCCTGTAGGCGCTTTTGCATACCTCACCCATTTCTCGGCAACCCGTGCTCTACTCCAGAACATCAAAAGCTTAATTGCTTCTTTTTTATTTGGGGAATCTTTCATTACTGCCCATGCCGGAATAAAGCCTCCAAGATAATAGTCTACTTTCTGAAATACCGGCAGTTCTGCCGGTATCATCTTTTTTGTTTCTTCTTCGTCTATGCTCATCCAGTGATTATACATCCAGATACCATTCACGTAAAACAGACATTTGTCTTCTAATATAAGATGTCTTGTCTTGCGCCAGATATTTTCACTATGGGTATCAATTAACGGATTATATTTGCCCAGCTCTTCAAAGGCCTTAAAAGTTCTCAGGAGAGCTGTATTTTTTTGTTCTGAGCCTGTTTCTTCTTTAACTTTCCTGAAATCTTTGAGTTCGGATTTATAGAGGTTTTGAAATAATAATTCCATAGTAATATAGTTCCTGCTTTCATAAAATGCTGCAATATTAGTATCGTGTTTCTTGTTATATTTACAGACAGCTTTAACGTATTCTAATAGCTCATCAAAAGTCATATCATGCTTTTTTATCTGAAGACTCATTTTTTCTGCAACATTTTTATTATAGTAAATTGCATAGTAATAACCTTCAATATATGATCCTGCTATTATGCCTCCTGTTTGTTCTCTGTAAACAGGATCATTTATGATAAAGGATTTCTGTGTTTCTTTAAAACCAGGCACATTTTCAAAATTCACAAGATATTCTTTTCCCCATTTGGGATCTCCCAGTTTTTCTGCGACACGCTGATAAATGAAGTCATCCAGCCATACAACATCCCAATCTATATTACCTGCCTTTATCATATCAGCTATAAATTTTCCCGTTTTCTCTCTGCTGCGTAATCCCATTATCTGAGAAGGAAATTTGAGATTGATATTTATATCGGGATTCAGTAATTCAAAATCCTGGGCAACCTCCCGTACAAGAATTTCACGATCATGATCGCCAAGCCAGTGTCCCATCCAGTTCAGTTTTTTTTCGGTTTGTTTGGAAGTTCCTTTAAAATCATCTCTTTTCTTTACGGTCGGCGCATCATTATCAGCACATCCGATTAGAAGTAATATTAATAGAACACATAAAATAAGCTTTGATTTCATAGGATTATTCCAAAATTTTTTATTTCGTTCCTGTTCCTAAAAAGATGAACGTCTTCACTCATCCAGCACTTCCCGCACTTTATGTGCCAGACCTTTCGGTGTAAAAGGCTTTTCAAGGAAATTCAGCCCCGGCTCCAGAACACCGTGGTGAACTATGGCGTTGTCAGTGTATCCTGACATATAAATCACCTTCATCTGTGGATAAAGAGGCCGCAGCCGTTTTGCTGCTTCACCGCCGCCCATCTTCGGCATCACCACATCAGTTATCATCAGATTAATCCGACCATCATACTCCTTGCAGACTCTCAGGGCATCTTCGCCATTTTCAGCATCCAGGCACCTGTACCCATAGCTCTGGAGAACCTTTTGCACAAAAGTTCGGAGCGAATCATCATCTTCTACAATCAAAATAGTCTCAAAACCGTCAAGTTCGAATGCCGTGGTTTGTTTTTTTCCCTCCGGCTCCGCATCCTTTTTCACTTCAGGAAAATAGACCTTGAAAGTAGAACCCTGGCCAGGCTCACTGTAAACCCATACAAACCCATTGTTCTGTTTAACAATGCCGTAGACTGTGGACAGGCCCAATCCCGTACCCTTGCCGATTTCCTTTGTGGTAAAGAAAGGCTCGAACATATGTTCCCGGGTTTCTTTGTCCATTCCGATTCCGGTATCGCTTACAGTTAGTATTACATAATGGCCTAACATTTTTCCTTCAATACCATGTTCGCGAAAATAATTTTCGTTCAGATCAGCATTGACTGTCTCAATGGTGAGCCTTCCTCCCTGTGGCATGGCGTCTTTGGCATTGACCACCATGTTCAAGAGTACCTGCTCAATCTGGCCGGGGTCTATTTTTATCTGCCACAATGCAGGAGCAGGAATCGTCAACAACTCAATATCCTCTCCTATAAGGCGACTAAGCATCTTTTCTATATCTGTTAATAATTCATTAATATCCAGGAACTTAGGCTTGATTATCTGCTTGCGGCTGAAGGCAAGAAGCTGCCGGGTCAAAGAAGCTGCCTTTTCGCCCGCTTTTTTGATTTCTTTCATGTCATTGCGTAATTGCTCATTCTCTATACCATCCATTAATGATAGCTCGGTATTCCCGATGATGGTGGTCAGTATATTGTTAAAATCATGGGCAATGCCCCCGGCCAGAACGCCGATGGCTTCCATTTTCTGGGAGTGGCGGAGTTGGGTTTCGAGTTTTAACTTTTCTTCCTTTTCTTTCTTCTGCTTTTTTTCTATTTCTTTTTCTTTTGTTATATCCCTGGCACAACCGACCGTTCCTATCAGGTTGCCATTTTCATCCCGAAAAGGCGCTTTATATACATCAAGATAAACAAATTTTCCTTTAAGATTCCCGAATTCGTCGGATCTTAGCGGTTTTTCCGTTTCCAGAACTACCAGGTCAGAACCCGTACATGTTTCTCCTAATGTATGATACTCAGGATTTTCAGGATGGGATTCTTTTTCCCTGTTGCCAAAATACATGTCTGTTTTTCCAATAGGCTCATCAGTATTTTTGGCATTAAGTAATTGTTCACAACAAGCTTTGTTTGCAAAGATAAATTTGTTTTCCGAATTTTTTGCCCATATAAGCTCAGGCAGGTTGTCACACATCAACCTGGTCATAGAATACAAGCGTTTGTATCGGCTCTTGCTTTCCCGCAACGCCTTCTCTGCCTGCTTGCTTTTCCGGTATATTTTCATTTCATCAAGAACCCGTTTTACAACAGGACCCAAACGCGAGAGGTTGTCTTTCAAAACATAATCCGTGGCACCGGATTTCATACATTCAACAGCTATTTCCTCGCCAATTGTGCCTGAAACAATGATTATCGGAATATCAAGATCAAGTTGCCGGTGTACCTCCAGCGCGGCCAGGCCGTCAAAAGACGGAAGCGAATAGTCAACTAAGATCAAGTCGGGTTTTTGGGCTAATGCCTTTCTAAAGGCTTCCTCAGTATCCACCCTGGTCCAGTTCACGTTAAACCCTTTACGTTCGAGTTCCTTTACTGCCAATTCAGCATCATCAGGGTTGTCTTCAAGAATTAATAGATGTAATGTCATTATTTCCATTTTTGATTCATATTACCCAGCACTTCCCGTACCTTGTGTGCCAAGCCTTCCGGTGTAAAAGGCTTTTTAAGGAAATTTAGTTCCGGCGCCAAAACGCCGTGACGAACAATGGCATTGTCCGTGTATCCTGACATATAAATTACCTTTATCCGGGGATAAAGAGGCTGCAGTCTTTCTGCGAGTTTCTTCCCGCCCATTCTGGGCATTACCACATCGGTGAGCAACAGGTGGATCGGCTCCTTGTGCGTCTGGCTGACCCTCAAAGCATCTTCACCGTTTTCAGCTACAATGACCCTGTAGCCATAGCTCCGGAGAACCTCTTGCGCAAGTTTTCGAAGACCATAATCATCCTCCACAATCAAAACGGTTTCAGAACCGCCAAGCTCGACTACAGGGGGCCGTTGTTTTTCCTCCGAGTCTGCATCTTCCTTCACTTTGGGCAGATAGACCTTGAATGTGGAACCCTGTCCGGATTCGCTGCAAACCCAGATAAAACCATTATTTTGCTTAACAATGCCGTAAACTGTAGACAGGCCCAGTCCCGTACCCTTGCCGACCTCCTTTGTGGTAAAGAAAGGATCAAAGATATGTTCCCGGGTTTCCTTGTCCATCCCGTTTCCGGTATCACTTACAGCCAGCATAACATAATGGCCCAGTGTATCTTTAATACCGTGTTCGCGAAAATAGTTCTCGTTTAGATCAGCATTGGCTGTCTCAATGGTGAGCTTTCCCCCCTGTGGCATGGCGTCTCTGGCATTGACCACCATGTTCATGATTATTTGGTCGATCTGTCCGGAATCTGCATGGACTTTCCACAACTCAGGTTCTAAAATCGTTAAAATTTCAATATCTTCTCCGATCGTACGCTTAAGCATTTTTTTTGTTTCGTTTATCCCTTTATTCAGATCTATAACCTCAGGCATTATCATCTGCTTACGGCTGAAGGCAAGAAGCTGCCTGGTAAGAGATGCGGCCTTGTCCCCGGCTTTCTTGATTTCTTCTATTCCCTTGCGTAAGGATTCATTCTTAATGACATTCATCAACGCAAGCTCGGCATTGCCTATGATAACTGTCAGAAGGTTGTTGAAATCATGGGCAACGCCGCCGGCCAGAGTGCCGATGGCTTCCATCTTTTGAGACTGCCGGAGCTGCTCATCTATACTTTTTCGTTCGGTAATATCCTGAAAAGTTTCTATTGCTCCAACAATCTTTTCCTGTTGGTCTCTCAACGGCGCTGCAGTTAAGAAAAGCCATTTGCCTTTTCCGCCCAAATCAGGATAAAAATCTTCATATTCATACGCGCCTTCAGTCAGGATAGATTTATTATACTTACCCTTATAATACCCGGCTATCTCTTTCTCTGTTGCTTCATCCACTATTAAATCAGCCAGCACCGGTCTTTCTTCAGCATAAAAAGCGGACCACGCTTTCTGGGTGCCGAGAATTTCAGCCGCAGAAATACCGGTTAAATTTTCACAGGATTTATTCCAGTGCGTTATGAAGTGATTACTGTCAATCAAAAAGGTTGGGATCGAATTTCCCTCAACAGCTCTTGCAAGTCTTTCTTCGCTATTTTGCAGCGCCTCCTCTGCCTGCTTCCGTTCGGTAATGTCACGAAATATTTCCAGTTTGCCGATGCTTCCATCCGGCAATGTCAGTGGAGTGTCAATCAGGTCATACGTTTTCCGGTTCTTGAACGAATACCATTCCCAGTGAACGGTTTTTCCTGCAAAAACATCATTATTTTTGCACAATGGACACACTTCGTCCCGATCGTGAAAATACTTGTAACATTTTTTCCCCTCAAATGGACCAAAGTCTTTTGTAAGCACAGGATTCACAAACTTTATGTCATGCTCCCTGTTGACAATATATACCCCGTCTGTCATGGAGTTCAGAAAGTTGGTCATATTGTCCTTTGCGTTACGCAACGCCTTCTCTTTTTGCGTAACATCTTCCAGGATGCTCAGTAGTGACTTTCTGGCTTGTTCAGATTCTCCATAAAGCCTTTGAAGTTCTTTTTTACTGGAGATCAGTTGCTCTGTTTTCTTTTTTAGTTTCTTTTCTGCTTCCACTCTCATCTGTACTTCATTAATAATATTCTTATGAGCCATACAAGCTTTTATAGCAACGCTTAACTTTTTAGAAAGACCGGCAAGCAGATTTGCTAAAGGTTCATCTGTTATTTCCCTGCTGGCATAGATTAGATAAAGAATTGCTAAATTGGTTACAGGCACAATCAATACGGATTCTTCTTTTTCTGTCAGGACAGGACAATACTTCAAAAAATCTTTGTCATCTTTGTTTCTAAGCACAACTTGCCGGTTTTTTTGTATTTGATTTAAAACATCCACGAGATCCATTATTTCGCCTTGTGCGGGCATATCTTCTATATTAATTCCGGCACTTGCCATTGGTTGGAGTTTATTTTCTCCATTTTTGACCCAGATAATACCGCAATGAGCATTCGTTTTATGCACCATCGTATGAATAACTTCGTGAAGCATTTCTGACAGGTTCAAACTGTTACCAATGGCAAGCGAACACTCATAAGAAATACTGAGATGTTGAAAAGAAGATCTCACTGGTTTTTCCATAATTTATTCTCCTAACAATCCAAATAGAAAAACATCACTTTTCACGGTCCCTTAAATTTTCACTTCTCACTTTCTAATGTTTTCTTCAGTTTTTCTGATAATTCTGCGATAGAAAACGGTTTTTGAATGAAATCTTCAGCTCCTGCATTCAGAATTTCCCGAGCCGGTCCATCTACGGAATAGCCGCTGAAAACTATTACTTTCAGATCGGGGCGAGCTTTCATGAGAAACGGATAGATAGCATCTCCGCTCATATCAGGCAAAAGAATATCAAGCATGGCAAGATCAATATCATCGTCAAAGGTCTTGGCAACATTAATGGCCTCCTGCCCCGTTTTGGCCTCTATGACAGTGTAACCCAGCATTTCTAATGTTTTTCGGGTCATTTCCATAACCATCTCTTCATCTTCAATAACCAGTATGGTGCCTTTGCCTTTAATCGGTTCGGTTTTTGGTTTTTCCTGTTCTTGCACCTGTGCCTGGGTGGCAGGCAGGTAAATTTTTACAATAGTCCCCTGGCCAGGTTCCGAATCAACCGATATCCAGCCATCATGATTTTTGATAATACCGTATGTTGCTGCCATCCCAAGACCACGACCTTGAAACTTGGTGGTGAAAAAAGGTTCAAATATTCGTTTTCTTGTCTCTTTATCCATACCCTTGCCGTCATCGGTTATCGTAAGGTTGACATAGTTTCCAGGCTTTAATCCGTGGAAATCTTTGACTGTCTCACCAGTTATCATCATATTTTTACAGGCAACCCGGATTTGGCCTTTACCATCCATCGCCTCAGCCGCATTGATCAGAACAGCGGACAGCGCCATCTGCATCTGCGTCAGGTCGGCCTTTACATTCCAAACCCTCGGAGGCAGATCTGTATCCACAGATATGGCGGAATCAATGGTGTGTTTGATCAAAAGCAGTGTATCTCTCACGAAAGCAGTCAGTGATATCGTTTTAGCCTGATATTTTCCGCCTCTGGCATAGGCCAGCAATTGAGCGGTCAGTCGAGTCATTCGGTGAGTGGAATCTTTCATTTCCATAGTATAATCAGCTACCTTCTCATTACCGGGAAAATTCATCTTAAATAAATCAAGGTTTCCTGTAATCACACATAAGGCGTTGTTAAACTGGTGGGCAATGCCTCCAGCCAATTTCCCGATAGCTTCCATTTTTTGAGCCCGGTGGAGTTGGGCTTCAAGTTTTTTCTTTTCTTCCTCTGTTTTCTTGCGCTTGGTGATGTCCCGAGCAATTGCTAAAGCCCTTTGCTGCCCCTTTTCATTGAAGAAACTCCCTGTAATTTCCACGGACAAATGCGTCCCATCTTTCTTTATCTGGTTAATTTCGAAGGTCAATTTATCTGTCAGTCCGTTCCGAATTTTGATAAATGCATCATATCCTGTCGGATCGGCATCAATCTCTTTAGGACTCAGTTTTAGCAACTCTTCCCTGCTGTAGCCCAGAAATTCACAAGCTGCCTGATTGACATTCACGAACCTCCCAGTCTCATCGCTTACAAATATGGCATCTTTGGCGGTCTCGAACAACACGCGGTATTTCTCCTCGCTTTCCCGTAGCGCATCCTCTGCCTGCTTGCTTTTACGGCATATTTTCATTTCCTCAAGCGCCTGTTTTACAACAAGACCCAGATGGGAGAGGTTGTCTTTAAAAATGTAATCTGTTGCGCCGTATTTCATGCATTCCACAGCAACTTCCTCGCTAATTGCACCTGAATAAACGATCAGCGGAATCTCAAGATGAAGTTGCCGGTGTACCTCCAGGGCGGCCGGGCCGTTAAAAGAGGGGAGGGAATAGTTAACTAAGATCAGATCGGGTTTTTCGGCTAATGCCTTTCTAAAGGCTTTTTCCGTATCCACCCTGGTCCATTTTACGTTAAACCCTTCACGTTCGAGTTCCTTTACTGCGAGTTCAGCATCATCAGGGTTGTCTTCAAGAATTAACAGATGTAATGTCATCATTTCTACGATTCGTCTCCTGGTTCCTTCACTTCTCACTTCTCAACATTTACCCATCAAATCACAGTTCTTTAAAAATTCATGAGCAGGTTGCATGCTTGCCGGGCCCTTTGTCTTTTTGTGCTTTAGTTTATAAACAATCTGGACTGGCGTTGCATCTTTTAGAAAGTTATGAAAACGAAATAATGATGAAGAAAATTTATCATCACCTACTTTTACTTCAATCAATTTTGCCGGTCTGTTTTCAATGGTAATGAAAAAATCGACTTCATGTTTTTCTTTGTCCCGCAGGTAATAAAGCGCTGCCTTATTACCTGTTGTGTCTTCAATAAGATGAAGTTCCCGTAAAAGAGCGCAGGCAACAATATTTTCCAGTTTTGCACCCAGGTTACCTTCAACTGCGCCGGTATCATACAGATAATATTTTGATTCTTTTAAAATACTGCGAGCTATGTTTTTATGATAAGGTCGAACAGGAAAAATGACGTACAGGTTTTCCAGAATCTGTAACCAGTGTTTCACTGTATGGATAGAGACCTGAAGATCATTTGATAGTGATGTATATGAAGTAGTAGAACCTACACGGGCTTTTAATAAATCAATCATTATTTCGATTGACTTTATATCTCTTACTCTTTCTAAATCCAGAAGATCTTCTCTGATAATTGTATCAGTATGTGTTCTCCTCCAGCGTTTTGCAAAAGTTGTATTGCTTTTTAAATATGGTTCAGGGAAACCGCCGAATTTGATTAATTTATCCAATGCGGTTTCTGATTCTTCATTTAGATATTTGCAGATTTCTTTGACTGTCAATGGATGCAGTCTATAGGGGAAAAAACGACCTGCCAGTGATTCTCCTCCTTTTTTATAAACATCCAGTCTGGCTGAACCAGTAACAATTAATGAAGGAGGAATCCCTTCTGTATCATAAATACCTTTAATCCACGATTTCCATTTCTTCATCTTATGGAGTTCGTCAAAGATTACCAGGGGAACATTTCTTGTCCATTCTTGTGCATAAATAATTTTTCGATCTAAAGTTGAATCATAGTTCAAATAAACATTCGAAGATATAAGCTGCTTTGACAGTATTGTTTTTCCAACTTGTCTCGGCCCTGATAAAAGTATAATCTTTTCTTTTAAATCATTTTTAATATATTTTTCTAAATATCGTTTCATGCGGCTATTATGAATCGAACTTCATAAAAGTCAAGTCTATTATGAAGTTTGATTCATAACAGCCAAGTATATTCACTTTTCACTTTCCACTGTTACCCTATAAGTTCCCGAACCGCCGATAGAAGCTCTTCTCGTTCAACAGGTTTGGAAAAGGTGTACCGTGCGCCTAATTTCCTGGCCATGCTTAGATACCCCTCCGGACCGATTCGTCCACCCCCTGAAATGGCAATGATCTTCACATCAGGAAAGTCTCGTTTGAGTTCTATGATCGTCTCAATACCTTCCTTATCCGGCATAATGATATCTGTGATGATCAGATCGGCCGGGTTTTCACGATAAAGCCTTATCCCCTCCTTGCCATTGGTAGCATCCACCACCTCATACCCCTTGAGCTCTAATGTCTGTCTGAGCATATCCAGTATCTGAACATCATCATCTATAATAAGAATACGCGCCATTTATTATTCCTCCTTCCTTTCATCCATCCAGCACCTTCCTTATGGTCCTGGCCATCTTATCTCTGATAATAGGTTTCATAACATATTCCCGAATTCCTATGGCGTTAGCCTTTTTTTCGTCCATTAACTCGCTGAATCCCGTGCAAAGGATAATGGGGATATCTGACCTGATCTTTAGAAGCCTGGTGGCTAATTCAGCACCGGTCATATTGGGCATAGTCATGTCGGTGATTACCAGATCGAATTTATCCGGCTTTGCCCTGAAAGCTTCGAATGCTTCCACGCTACTGGTACGGGGCGTGACATGGTAACCAAGGCTTTCCAATATCTGTTGTACCATTTGAACAATTTGTTCTTCATCGTCAACAAATAAAATACGTTCCCTACCCGTTGGAACCGATCCTGCGAATATGATTTTTCGTTCAACAGAACCGGTTTCAATCAGGGGTAAATAGACATAAAATGCGGTTCCTTTTCCAGGCTCACTGTACATTCTAATATCCCCGCCATGATCCCTGACAATCCCGTGTACAACCGAAAGCCCCATTCCGGTTCCCTCTTCAACGCTTTTTGTGGTGAAATAGGGATCAAATATTTTTTCCATAATATTAGCGTCAATACCATGGCCGGTATCTTCAACAATGAGTTCGAGATATGTTCCGGGGTAAAAATTCGGATCGTATTTTGAATCATCAAAACCGATTTCCTTTTGCCTGAGAGTAATCCCAAGGACGCCTCCCTTCTCACGCATTGCATGATAGGCATTGGTGCCAAGGTTCATGATTATCTCGTGGATCTGGGTCGGATCAGCCATGACCGGGCTACAATCCCCATCAATATTCTGGCGAATTTCAATGGTAGAAGGCAGGGATGTTCTTATCAGATTTACCGCCTCTTTTAAAACAGATTGAACGCTGATTGGTTTCTTCACCTTTTCGGTTTTACGGCTGAAGGTGAGAATCTGCTGAATCATGTCTTTGGCTCGATCTGCTGCCTTTAACACTTCTCTAAGGTTTCTCCTGGCCTTGCTGCCTTCAGGTACGGCGTTCATGGATAATTCCGTGTACCCCATAATTGCGTAAAGAACATTGTTGAAATCGTGGGCAATGCCTCCTGCCAGTGAGCCGATGGCCTCCATCTTTTGGGCCTGGATGAGACGTTTCTCCAATTCTATTTCATGGGTTACATCACGTCTAATAGACACAAAATTTGTAATTTTGCCTGATTTATCGAATACGGGTGAAATTGTCGCATCTGCTTCATAAAAGCTGCCGTCTTTCTTTTTGTTAATAATGCGGCCATTCCAGGCAATCCCACGTGTAAGGTTATCCCATATTTGTTTATAAAACAGAGCATCATGCTTTCCGCTTTTCAAAATACGTGGATTCTGTCCAATAGCATCTTTGCGACGGTATCCTGTCAGACGCACGAATGCAGGATTGACATATTGAATCGTTCCGTCTCTGTCTGTAATGAACACAGATTCCGCAGTCTGTTCAATGGCTACCCCCAGACGATTTAGTTCTTCTTCAGCTTGTTTTCTTTCGGTAATATCAGCAATAAATGCAAAAGCGCCCCGTAACTCTCCCGATTCATGCATGATTGTTGTGGCATTAAAATATGTGTGCAGGTCTTGGCCATTCTTTTTTTTCAGGGTAATTTCATAACTGCGGTGGAGTGTGGTGGATATCTTTGAGGTCTGCTCAATAAAAATCTTTCGGTTCTCATCGTCTACGAAGTTAAGGGGTGTTTTGCCAAGCATCTCATCCTGACTGTAACCAAGCATATTGCAAAGGGACTGGTTAACTTCGATAGTTTTTAGTTCATGATTTAGCAGCCAGTATCCTTCAGATGTGGTTTCAAGAAGGGTTCGGTATTTCTTCTCACTCTTCCGCAGTTTCTTTTCTTTGAGTTTGCGCTCAACGATTTCAGTCTCTAATTCCGCTGTTCGTTCTTTTACCAAAGATTCAAGACGTTCGTAATAATTTTGCAATTTTTTTTCGGTTTTTTTGCGTTTAAGTGACAGTTCCACGGTGGACGGAAGGGTTTTGAGGTAATTGCCTTCAGGGTCTTTGATTAGATAATCGCAGGCTCCTAACTTCATAGCCTCTACTGCAATTTCCTCGTTACCGGTACCGGTTGTAATAATAACCGGAAGGTCCTTGAACAGATCAAACAGTTCAAACCCAATTCCGTCTCCAAGCATATAATCCGCAATAATGACATCAAAGCTTGTTGAGTTTAAAATCTCTTTGGCCTCAGCAATGGACCCGACAATGGTGTAATCATAATGCAGGTTCTCGCTTCCGGCAAACCTCTCAAACGCCATCTGGTCAACCTTGTCATCTTCTACAAGAAGAAGACGGATTTTTCTGTCTTTCATGATTTTCTCCTACATCTGAATAAAATTGTATATTGTTACAATTGACAATTGAATATTGACTATTTAAGGTTCGTCTCCGGCAGCTCGCTCAATGTCCAGTACAGGTCGATTGTTCTTACCACCTCAACAAATTTCCGGTAATCAACCGGCTTGATCATATACCCTGCAACCCCTAAATTAAAGCTGTCAACCTTATCCTGATTTCGTTTGGATGTGGTTAGAACAACTACTGGAATCTTTTTAAGGCTCTCGTCTTTTTTGGCTATTTGCAGAAATTCGATGCCATTCATTTTCGGCATATTTAGATCAAGTAAAATGATGCCCGGCTTTTTGTTTTCAGAATTTTTCAGAAAAGTCAGTGCTTCCTCACCATCATTCACAATATCCAGCCTGTTGGTGACTTTGATTTCTTTCGATGCCTGTTTAGCCGTCGTGGCATCAACGTGGTCGTCTTCAACCAGAAGAATGGGTTTAGAGCTTTTCATCTTTTTCTCCTTTTTTCGGTAGCGTAAAAAAGAATGTGGTCCCACGGCCTGTTTCCGATTCCACCCAGACGGAACCGCCATATAGCTTAATGATTTTTTTGACCAGAGTCAAGCCGATGCCGGTGCTTTCGTGCGCATCGCGGGGCGTCAAAGTCTGGAATATCCGGAAGATTTTATCATGATATTTCTTGTTGATTCCAGGGCCGTTATCGGAAACGCTGAATTTCCAGGATGCGCCCTCGTCCGCACATCCCACCTTGATAATACCATCACCCTTATCCATAAATTTTATGGCATTTCCGATAAGATTTTGGAAAACCTGTTCCATACGTATGGAATCCCTGAAGACCACGGGCAGTTTGTTTTCGAATATTATCTGAACATTATCCGGCGGCACAATGTTGTCAACAACCTCATTGACAAGAAGATTCAGATCCAGGTGTTCTTCCTTTTCTCTGATTCGACCGACGCGTGAGTAACGCAGGATACCATCAATAAGGCTGTCCATGCGCTTGACTCTTTTTATAATCAAATCCATCTGCATTTTGCCGTTATCGTCGAATGCTTCGGAATAGTCCTCTGAAATCCAGTGAGTGAGCTGGCTGATGGCTCGCAAGGGTGCTTTCAGATCATGGGATACAATATAGGCAAATTCCTTCAGCTCTTTGTTTGCAGCGGAATATTCCATATTTGCTTTCCGGAGTTCTTCCCCGGCTTCGTTTACATCCTCAATAAGATAAGTGAGGGCTTTGCGGGACTCTTCGATTTTATCTGTTTTTTCTTTAAGTTCTTCTGTTCGTTTCTCCACCAGTTCTTCCAGATGCTCGCGGTGTTTCTCCAGTTCCTTCTCCGCCTGCTTTCGCTCGGTGATGTCTTCTCCTGTAGAGATCATTATATGCTTTTTTTCATCTTCTCCTTCATACAATCCTGTTGTCTGCCAGGAAATAATTCTCTTTTCACCATTCTTTGTTCGGATAGGATTGATATATGAGTGAAACTTTATCCCCCAGGCTTTTTTCCAGACCTTGTTCATCTCATCCAATAATTCAGGCATAAAGAACATCTTAAACCAATCCTTACCCATCACATCTTTTATCTTGTAGCCAGTTATCTGCTCTGCACCTTCATTGAAT
>DAOWEW010000053.1 GCA_030638305.1 Desulfobacteraceae bacterium | reverse complement strand
CCGGACGACCGGTTCCCCTCCGATACCTCAAGAACATCTTGATTTTTTTAAATCACTCTCACTTTATTATGAAAGTGGTAATTATATATTCGTGCATGCCGGACTTAGAGAAAACCTCCCGCTCGAAATGCAGGATCCTGCTGATTTTCTCTTGATTCGTGAAGATTTCGTACACTCGGATTTTGATTTTGGGAAAATAGTTGTTTTTGGGCATACACCTTATAAGGAACCATTGGTAGAGCCCAACAAAATAGGAATTGATACTGGCGCTGTTTACGGCAACAAACTAACCTGTGTTGAATTACCCGCACTTTTATTTTATAATGTATGATAAAAAAAACAGTTGACGGTTGACAGTTCACGGTTAAAAACATATCGGCCAAAGGCTGATAGGAAGAGACCTTTGAAAAACACCAATATTGTCATTGCGAGCGAAGCGGCCTAATAACATGTTGATAATCCAAGAAATTGTTTTGTCGATTTACTATAAGATGCAGTTAAATTTAAAAAAGACCTCAAAGGAATATGCGGAGTAAAACTTATATCCTGATAAAAGCTTGTTCTATTGTTTCTGTTTCAATAGTTCTGTTAACTATTTTCAGCAGTATTGCCTTAGGAACGTGGACGAAACAACTTCCACAACTATGCATCACAGCTTCAGGCCGCCTTTGCCCAATCTCAAATTCAGCCTCAAATCACAAAAATATTGAAATAGCTCGCTATTCCATCAACTTTTGTGATCTGAGATCAAACAAATTCGACCCAAATCTGTGCACCTACTTGGGGAAGTTATCTCGTCCACGTTCCTTAGCTGAACGCCTGACTGTTGTGTCTTCTATAGCCAACATACGATCAGGGCCCGGGACAAAGTATGACATCATGTGGCAGATTGGAAAATATCATCCAATTATTGTTCTGAAAAAGTCCGGTAACTGGTATTATTTTCGTGATTTTGAAGCAGATAAAGGGTGGATACACAAGTCTCTTCTCGGCAAGATCCCATCAATTATTACAAATAAAAAAAAATGTAACGTACGATCAGGCCCGGGCAAAAAATTTAAAATCTTATTTGCAATTGAAAAAGGAATTCCATTTAAAATCTTAAAGCGCAAAAACAACTGGATTCATGTTCAGCATGCTGATGGTGATAAAGGATGGATTTACAAATCGTTAGTTTGGTAAATCTTAAAGGGAGGAATTGTGGCAAAAAAACGCGTAAGTCGATCACGAAAAAGACAGCTTGAAGAGCCTGATAAATTTATTTCCTTTACAGCAAAACTCCTTGGGCTTTTAAAAAAATATAAAGTTCCGGCATTATCTGTACTGGGAGTAATTTTTGCTGTAATAATAGCTGGTTCTTCAGTTTATTATTATTCAAATAGAGCTGAAAGTAAAGCCTCTGTTATGCTTGCAAACAGTTTGGCCAAATATGAAAACATTAAAGCCAAACAAGGAGCTGTAAAAGCCTGCGGGGAAGTAGCAAACGATTTTAATCAGATTATTGAAAACAACTGGGGAAAAGATAGCGCCAAAATAGCAAAGATTATGTATGCAAATATCTGTTACAATGCCGGTGATTTTGATATGGCGACGGAATTGTATAATAAAGCCCTTTACGACTTTGGAAATAATCCGTTTATTAAAAACCTTATCTTAAGCGGTATTGCATACGCGCAGGAAGGAAAAAAAGATTACAAAACTGCTGCCAAACATCTTGAAATGATTATGTCCGGACCTGATGATGCAAATAAAGACGAAACCCTTTTTAATTTAGGACGACTTTATGCTGTAATGGGAGATAAAAACAAAAGCTTGGAGGCGTTTAATAAAATTATTTCTGCTTATAAAGATTCCAGCTATTTAGAACTTGCAAAAGAAAAAATGTTTCACAGCCTTTAATCTGAACCTTTTGAAAAGAAGTCTGACTTTGAATTCCTCTGCAAAAAAACCTTTTGTCAAGAGTGTAGACACATCCCCTTTGCTGAATCCTGGCCTGCATCAATTAACCTCCCGTGTCTTAAAAAACTCTATCTCCGGCCACTCTTCCATACAATAATCAAGCTGCCATTCACTTGTTGTCAGAAAGGAGAGGCAGCCTTCGGCATCTCTTGCCATGTTATTGATATTTTTTTTCTCAAATTCAGCCATTTTTTTGTGATCATCACACCTGACCCAGCGTGCTACATTAAAATTCACAGGTTCATATACGGCATCCACACCATATTCTGCCTTGAGACGAGCCATGGTCACATCAAACTGGAGGACACCAACCGCCCCAAGAATATAATCTCTTCCCGAAACAGGTATAAAAACCTGGATAGCCCCTTCCTCTGCAAGCTGGTTCAATCCTTTCTGAAGGTGCTTGGCCTTTAACGGGTTCTTAAGACGCACACGCCTGAAATGCTCAGGTGCAAAATTGGGAATTCCGCTGAATTTCAAAGGTTCTTTTTCGGTAAATGTATCGCCGATCTTTATGGTTCCGTGGTTATGGATACCGATAATATCTCCCGGGAATGCCTCTTCCACATTTTCCCTGTCCTGTGCCATAAATATGGTTGCATTAGCAAAAGTTACCTCTTTTCCGATCCTGTGGTGAACGACTTTCATGCCTCTTGTAAATTTCCCTGAACAGATCCTGACAAACGCAATCCTGTCCCTGTGAGCAGGATTCATATTGGCCTGTATTTTAAAAGCAAAACCTGAAAATTCTTTTTCGTATGGCAAAACCTCACGGGAAACAGCCTGTCTTACACCTGGATGAGGGGCCAGTTCTACAAATGCATCCAGCATTTCTTTAACACCGAAATTATTAATGGCGCTTCCGAAAAAGACCGGTGTCTGGCTTCCTTTTAAAAAATGTTGGTGTTCAAACGGATCAACAGCGCCTTCAAGCAGCGCAATGTCTTCACGCAATTCATCGGCCTGTTCCTTTAAAATTTTGTCCAGAGCAGGATCAGACAGATCCTTAATAACAATTCCTTCATGCCCAAGAGTTTTTCTGCCCGGTTCAAAAATATGCAGTTGTTTGTGAAAGAGATTATATACACCTTTAAAGCGCTTGCCCATACCAACAGGCCAGGAAAGCGGCGTACATTCGATCTGCAGTTTATTTTCAATATCATCAAGGATATCAAGCGTTGCCATACCTTCACGATCAAGCTTGTTTATGAATGTGATAATCGGAGTGTTGCGCATCCTGCAGACCTCCATGAGTTTTTCGGTTTGAGGTTCCACCCCCTTGGCGCTGTCAATCACCATCAGGGCACTGTCAACAGCAGTCAACACCCTGTATGTATCTTCTGAAAAGTCCTGGTGTCCCGGTGTGTCGAGCAGATTAATCTCAAAATCCCTGTAGTTAAACTTCATTACAGAAGTTGTAACTGAAATACCTCTTTCCTTTTCAATCGACATCCAGTCGCTTGTAGCATGTTTAGATGCTTTCCTTGCCTTAACGGCCCCTGCCTGCTGGATTGCCCCGCCAAAAAGGAGAAGCTTTTCCGTCAGAGTGGTTTTGCCTGCATCAGGATGGCTGATAATTCCGAATGTTCGTCTCCGATCAATCTCTTTTTGATTAAAACTATTCATTTACCTCATTCCGCGAGCCGTTCAAGCGCTCTGTCATATCCGTTGATAACATTTTTCCATAAAAAGGATGTCATTTTCTTTGCCAGCCTGCTCTGAATTTCTTCATATTGATTATAATCCGAAATTATCAGTAAAATTTTTTCAATAAGATCCTGTCTGTTTTTATACAAAAAGTACTCATGGAACTCTTCAGGAAGTATTTCGGGATATGAAAGCCTGTCAGGCAGGAGTGGAACACATCCCATCAGTATTGCTTCTATCACTGCAATACCAAAGTTCTCCTGTATTGCAGTGCTTATAACAATTGCACCACGTTTAAGCCATTTTTCATACTCTTGTCTTGAATGTACGTATCCAAACTGAAGGATTCTCCCCTTAAACTTTTTTTCCGCTTCGTTAAACGCTTCAGGGATCTTGCCGAAATTTTCTCCCATAAGCGCTAAATTAAAATCAAGCCCCATGTCGTATATCTCTTCAAGTGCACTGAAAAACATTTCACAGTTTTTGTCAAACCCCCACCTGTGATTCCAAACAATAAGAGGAGGCTCTGTTTGTTTTTCAGCATTGATATCCCTGTCAAACGGCAGAGTTATGCCAGGATAAAGCACTTCTGTTTTTTCACGTATTTTATCTGCAATTCCTTTGGGTCTGCAGTCACACCCCCTTTTCAAAAACTCTGGCACAGCATTTAAAAAAGCATCCTTATGCATTTTTGAATTAAACACAACCATGTCAGCCACAAGTGCGGTAGTGATGTTTATCATCCCCAACTGAAAGGCACCCTTATCTCCCGGCGGTTGTGGATAAGTCATCTGGTTTTCATGAAAATACGCCAGAACAGGCGGGCACTGTGGACCGACAAGCGCCTTAAAGTCAGCGAGGTTGAAAAGATCGGTCACAATAATACCGTCATATTTTTCAAGCTGAGGGATGTTATCTGCAATATAAAGCGCCGCGCCAAGCATACGCCATCGCCAGTTTTCGCCAGGCATGGTCACAATATCAATATTATGCGAGGAATGTTCAGACAATCCGTGTACAAAAAGTGAATGCGAACCTATGCAGTATGTTTCTATAAAAAGATAATTCAGAATTGTTCACCATGGTTTTAAGGGAGCTTGAAAATAAATATATAGCACTAGATAGTATTGCTTGCCGGAGTAAAGCGTAGATTCAGCCTCACGCGGCCGCATGGAGTTTTAATTAAATAGTATAGGAATTTCCATTTTATACCTAATGAATTCGGTATCATAGGATAGATGACTAAAAAGTGCCTAAAATGCCTAAAGTTGTGGTACGCCTTCGGCGTGCTAATTGATAAGCCAAAGCTACATGAGTTTGCTCTCTCGTGTATTTATGTCTTAAAAAATATATAAAATGGCAGCATTCCTTAACTTTAGGCACTTTAATATACTTTAGCTCACTTTAGGCACTTATGT
>DAOWEW010000093.1 GCA_030638305.1 Desulfobacteraceae bacterium | reverse complement strand
TAGGAGCGTGGACGAAATAACTTCCACAACTATACATCATAGCGTCAGGCCGACTTGACCAAATTTCAAATCCAGTCTCAAATTCCAAAAATATTGAAATGGCTCGCTATTTTATCAACTTTTGTGAAAGGATAGAGGCTTGCCTCTTAAACAGATAAAAGAAAGGGGTTACAGTGAAAAATATACAGACAGGCAAACTTCAGTTTACCTTATATGGATAACCTTCAGCAAAAAAGACAGAAATATCAGCTCCTTTGAATGGGATGCAACAACTTAACCGTAAACCGTGGACATGAGCAATTGCTAACTATGTATCAAGAAAGTGGAAATTTAAAAAAACAATTTATTCAGCAAACTGAAATATCAAAAACAGATACAATAAACTCTCTTGGTTTGTGTCTCGGGGCTTCTACTATATCCATTGTACACCTGGAAACAAAAAAAGATATTAACAGCTCTGAAATAAAGCCGCGAATAGTCAAATTTTCAACCCATCCTCACGAAGGAAATCCAAAACAAACCCTGCTTGCTGCTCTGAAGAATTTTGACTTAAAATCATTTGACAGGATCGCCGCAACAGGCAGGAAATTCCGCAAGTTTGTAAACCTTTCATCCATACCGGAACCCGAAGCTGTTGAATTAGCATATAAATTTATCAAACCCGAAGGTATCTCATGCCCGGCGATTGTCTCCGCAGGCGGAGAAACATTCATGGTATATGTTTTAAACAGATTTGGTCAAATATCAAATGTGGTGACAGGCAACAAGTGTGCATCAGGGACAGGTGAATTCCTTCTTCAACAGCTTCGCAGAATGAATGTATCAATGGAAGAGGCCGCTCAGTGGGCTGCTGCAGAAGATCCGTATAATGTATCAGGCAGATGTTCCGTTTTCTGCAAGTCAGACTGCACTCATGCCACAAACAAAGGCATCCCGAAATCCAGAGTGACAGCGGGTCTTTGCAGGATGATGGCAAACAAGATACTGGAGCTTCTGAAAAAGGTTGAAAGACAAAATATCATGATCACCGGCGGAACAGCCCGCAACAGGATGATGATTGAATATTTACATAAGGAAATCCCGAATCTTATAGTTCCAAAAGAAGCACCATATTTCGAAGCCATGGGCGCCGCACTCTGGGCGCTTAATAACGAAACCGTTCCGTTTGCCGGAATATCAAACCTTTTTGAAAAAGAAATTAAATCATTTAACACACTTTCTCCGCTTCTCAATTTCAACGACATGGTAGAATTCAAGACAATTGAGATGGGAGATATAAAGCCGGGTGATGTTTGCCTGCTGGGACTGGATGTGGGCTCTACCACCACCAAAGCTATTCTTCTGCGAAAACATGACAACGCAATGCTTGCATCTGTATATTTGCGCACAAACGGTGATCCAATAGGCGCTTCCCGGAATTGTTATCAAAATATTCTTGATCAGATAAAAGAAAAGGTAGATCCTGATGAAATATCAATTACGGGTCTGGGTGTATGCGGTTCAGGCCGTCAAATCGCAGGTCTTCACGCCTTAACTAAAGGTATAATCAATGAAATAATCGCACATGCAACTGCTGCCGTATATTTTGATCGCAAGGTAGATACTATATTCGAAATCGGAGGGCAGGATGCCAAATACACTTATATAACAAACTCTGTGCCCTCTGATTATGCAATGAACGAAGCGTGTTCGGCCGGAACAGGGTCTTTCCTTGAAGAATCTGCGTATGAAACTCTTGGTGTGAAAATGGATGATATCGCAGATATAGCACTTAAGGGAAAAAATCCGCCCAATTTCAATGATCAGTGCGCGGCATTTATCTCATCTGACATAAAAAATGCCATTCACGAAGGAGTAAAGCACGAAGATATTGTTGCAGGGCTGGTTTATTCAATATGCATGAATTATTCAAACAGGGTAAAAGGCAATAAACCGGTTGGCGAAAAGGTCTTTATGCAGGGAGGCGTCTGCTACAACAAAGCGATTCCACTCGCCATGGCCGCACTTGTCGGCAAACCGATAATTGTTCCGCCGGAACCCGGCCTTATGGGAGCTTTCGGCGTTGCTCTTGAGATCAAAAAAAGAATTGAAACAGGATTAATGGTCGAGAAAGACTTTAACCTCAGAACGCTTGCAGACAGAGAAGTAACGTACGGAAAATCTTTCACTTGCAAAGGCGGCAAGGAAAAATGCGACCGGCATTGCGAGATAGCAATGATCGGGCTTGAGGGCAAAAAATATCCTTTTGGAGGGGCATGCAACAGGTATTACAACTTACGGCAAAAAATAAACTATGATGTAGGAAAGCTGGATCTGGTTCAGATCAGGCAGAAACTGATATTTGAAAAGTACGGCGCAAAACTGCCTGAGGAAATCGGAATAAAGCGCAGAGGAAAAATCGGGATAAACAGAAGTTTTATGGTCAATACCTTTTATCCTCTTTATTCCACTTTTTTTGCTGAACTGGGGTTTGAGCCTGTATTGCCGGACACAACTTCAAAGCAGGGAATTGATCAGAGAAACGCTGCATTCTGCTTTCCTGCTGAACTGTCTCATGGTTTTTTTCACTCCCTGATCACTATGGACAATCCTCCTGATTTTATATTTTTGCCTCATTTTAAAGCAGTTCATGTTCCAAATGGTTATTCAAGCTCCCAGGTTTGTCCCTTTGTTCAGGGTGAAACATATTATCTTCAGGTAACATTCCGCGAAAAACTCGAAGAACTTAAAAGAAAAGGAATAAAAGTACTTTCTCCACTTATAAACCTGACCAAAGGTCTGGAAGACGCCGGAAAGCCCCTGATTGAAACCGCAAGAATGATGGGAATCAGCCGGAAAGAAGCTGACAAGGCTTTCAAAAAGGCATTGCAAAAACAGATTGAATGCATGGATGAAATGAAGGCTATCGGGAAAAAGGCACTTGAAAAACTTGAATCCGAACCGGAAAAAACATGTGTAGTTATATTTGCAAGATCATACAATGGATTCGTTAAAGAAGCCCACATGGGTATTCCAAACAAACTGGCCTCAAGAGGGGTTCTTGTAATACCGTTTGATTTTCTTCCGTTTGATAATGAAAAGACAAAACGCCATATGTACTGGGGAATGGGGCAGATGATACTCAAGGCCTGTAAATTCGTAAAAAAGCATCCCCAGCTTTTTGGCGTTTATATCAGCAATTTTTCATGCGGTCCTGACTCGTTTATAATCGGATATTTCAGAAATTATATGGGGCAAAAACCTTCTCTTACTCTTGAACTTGACAGTCTTACGGCGGATGCAGGCATTGAAACAAGGGTGGAAGCTTTTCTCGACATAGTATCAGCTTTCAGACAACTTATAGCAAATAAAATGATCGCTCTGAAAGAAAATTCCTTTGTTCCAGCCTCTCTCGTGATTGAAGATGATGTTGCAAAAGTTATAACATCTTCCGGCAAAAAAGTGTTGCTGACAGATCCGCGCGTAACTCTTTTAATACCTTCTCTTGGCAAGATAGGTTCTGAATCATTTGCTGCTATATTTCGCGGAAGAGGTATTAATGCAATAGCCAATTCTCCGTCTGACGAATCCATACTAAAACTCGGCCGTGCAAATACGTCCTGCAAAGAATGCCTGCCGCTAATTCTCACTACAGGAACTCTGCTCAATTATATCCGCAACGAAAAGCGGCCTGACGAAATTCTTGTTTACTTTATGCCCACAGGGTCCGGGCCGTGCCGGTTTGGCCAGTACTACATATTTATGGAAGATCTTGTAAAAAGGCTTGAGCTTTCTGATACAGCTATACTTTCGTTATCATCAGAAAATACTTATGCCGGTCTGGGCAGCAATTTTCAGCTTCAGGCATGGAATGCTATACTGGTATCTGACGTAATGGAAGATATCAGATCAATGTTGCTGGCCAATGCAGCAAACACAGAGGAAGCTGTTAAAATATTCAATGAAGAGTGGCAGATGATATTAGCAAGCCTGGAAATTGGAGACTTCTCTAAGCTCGAAAGACAACTATCCATAACTGCCACACGGTTCAGCCATATCCAGCTAAAACGGCCGGTAGAAAAAATACCGATCATTTCGCTTACAGGTGAAATATTTGTCCGAAGAGATGACATTTCACGTCAATATTTGACTGAACGCCTTGCAGAAGCTGGTTTTGCAGTGATCTGTACGCCTGTGGCAGAATGGATTTTATATTCCGACTATATTCTGGAAAACAATTATTCTGATTATAAAATGTCACACCTGGAAAAGTTGAAGTTTTTAATCAAAAAAAAATTTATATCAAAACATGAAAAGCGTATCAAGTATTTACTGTCACGTTCAGGGCTTGTTCACGCAGAACCGCTTGATATGCAATCAATAATCAACAATGCCTCGCCTTTTATTTCTCCATATCTGACCGGTGAAGCCATTTTGACAGTGGGCGGCGCTCTCACCGAAGTCGCATCCCATGTTTGTGGCGCAATAGCCATAGGCCCTTTTGGCTGTATGCCCAACCGACTTTCAGAGTCTATTCTCAACGTCACTATGAACAGAGACGGAAAACTTGCAACTGATTCTAAAAATAAACAACTCAGGCATATACTCACGGATATAGAAGACCTGCCCTTTATGGCTATAGAAAGTGATGGATCGCCTTTCCCCCAGGTAATAAATGCAAAACTGGAAACCTTCTGCATTCGAGCTGAACGCCTTCATAACAAAATGCTTGAAGC
>DAOWEW010000028.1 GCA_030638305.1 Desulfobacteraceae bacterium | reverse complement strand
CCTTATTGACTTAGCTCACCCAAAATGTTTGTAACTCTTTGATTTATTAAGATTTTGTAAGTAAAACAGCGCAAATTAATATATTCATTAAAAAACAGCCACTTATGCAAAATTAGGTCATTTAAAGTCAATAAGGCTTTACATAAAAATGAATTTGTAATTTTCTGATTATACATTTCTATCGTAAAAAAACAATATTTTTGACGATATTATCGTAGAATATAAACTTTTAGCTCCAGTTTTTTCTTTACTTAGGAACATGGATGAAATAAACTAACTGTTTTTTTACCAAGCTCTAAGTCAGGTTTAACCATTTAATCTTTTTTTGAAAACGTTAATTTTATTGATATTATGGACCAGAAATTAATTAGAAACATAGCGATTATCGCCCATGTCGATCACGGCAAAACCACCCTTGTTGACCAGTTTTTTCAACAAAGCGGCATGTTCCGCGACAACCAGACTATGACCGAACGGCTCATGGATTCCATGGACCTGGAACAGGAACGTGGTATAACCATATCCTCCAAAAACGGTTCTTTCCGGTATCGGGATTATGTAATCAATATCATTGATACCCCAGGCCATGCTGATTTTGGTGGTCAGGTTGAGAGAGTACTGCGCATGGCAGACGGCTGTCTGCTTTTGGTGGATGCCCAGGAAGGCCCCATGCCGCAGACATATTTCGTGCTGAAAAAAGCCCTGGCTATCTCGCTTCCAGTGCTGGTAGTGATCAACAAAATTGACAAGCCCGCAGCCCGTGCGAACTGGGCTGTGGATCAGGTGTTTGATCTTTTTGTTAAGCTGGAAGCTGCGGACGAACTACTTGATTTTCCTGTAATTTTCGCTTCAGCCAAGGCTGGATATGCCATCGACAATCCTGACGATCCAATTGAGGGTGCTTCTATGAAGCCGCTCTTTGAAAAAATTATCGCCCATATCCCTCCACCGACCGGTGATTCGCAGGCAGCACTCCAGCTTCAGGTGAATACCATTGATTACTCTCCTTATCTCGGCAAACTCGGCATCGGCAAAGTGGTAAACGGTTCCATTAATATCAATCAGAATATTGCTGTAGCAAAACGGGATGGCAGCCTGACACCAGCTCGCATCACCAAAATATTCCAGTTTGAACTTGACCGGAAAATACCGATCGAAACAGCCGGCCCAGGGGAAATTGTGGCAGTGGCCGGCCTGGATGATATCACAGTGGGTGTTACTTTTACCGATCCGGACGATCCCAGACCTCTGCCGCTTATTGATATTGATCCGCCCACAGTTGCAATGCATTTTATCCCCAACAATTCTCCTTTTGCCGGCCTGGAGGGAAAATTCGTCACCTCTCGTCACCTGGAGCAACGCCTGCGCCTGGAAACCCTGACTGATGTCGCTCTCAGTTCGGAATCTCTGGGAGCCGGTGTTGGTTTTAAGGTTTCGGGTCGTGGAGAACTGCACCTTTCGATTCTTATCGAAAAGATGCGGCGTGGGGGATACGAGTTTCAGGTAACCCGGCCACAGGTCATCATGAGAAAAGAAAACGGACAAGTGCAGGAGCCTTACGAAGAATTGACCATTGATGTTGACGAACAGTATCAGGGCTCGGTCATTGAAAAGCTGGGCAAGCTGAAAGGGCAAATGCTGGAGATGAACCGTCGCAACGAAATAATCAGGCTGGTTTACAAGGTTCCGACCCGTGGGCTTATCGGATTTCGCAGTGAATTTCTTTCTGACACCAGAGGTATGGGGGTAATGAACTATGTCTTTTCCGGTTACGGGCCATTTGCCGGCGAGATGTTAAATCGAAGTAATGGCGCACTTGTGGTCAAGAACGCCTGCACTACTGTAGCTTATGCCCTCTTCAATCTGCAGGATCGGGGACGCCTCTTTCTGGGGCCGGGAGTCAAGGTTTACAGTGGCCAGATCATAGGTGAACGTTCTCGGACAGGCGACCTGGTGGTGAACCCGGCCAAGGGCAAGCAATTGACCAACATGCGGGCATCAGGTACGGATGAAAGCGTTACGCTCACCCCGCCGCATCACCTGAGCCTTGAAGATTGCATCGCCTTTATCAACGATGATGAACTGGTGGAAGTGACCCCTGTCGCCATTCGACTGCGCAAGCGGGACTGATCTGCCAAGGGTTTGGTGGGAGGTAAATCGTATATGCTTATGTATTTAAACAAATTACGAAAAATATTAACGGAAAATAACGAAAAGTATTTATTCCCATGCATTAGGGATTTGGTCGCGAACGGACTCAACCTGGAACGATTTTCTGATGAAGATCGCATTCCCTCACGTCAGGACATAACTCAGTATCTGGCAGCCTGGTTCAAACATACAGGACTATCTTCAGATGAATGCCGGAAATGGATGATTGAATACTGTGTTGGCATGCTATCAGCCATATCGTCCAGCTCCAAATCGCGAATACGGCATAGTACAAAAAGCAACATCAAATATATTTACAAGTCTGATGTTACCGTTAATTGCAGATGCAAGCAAAACAGCTTTAAAGCACTTTGTGATCCAGCGTGTCCCATTTATGAAGAAATGACCCAAAGAGCCAAAGAGAGTGAAGCCGTATCTATCCTTAAACCTAAAAGGATAGCCGATAAAGGGGTAGCAGATGAAATAGTGTCGATACAAATTTCTAGTAAGGAAAAATACAGGGACCAGTTTAAAAAAGCCATGGAGGTTGCGCATAATCATATACAACAAAGGGTTTCCAAAAAGGAGATTGTCAATTTATTGAATAACAGCGGGTTCAAAACCAGAACAGGGAAAAAATGGTCATATTCGATATTAGTGGTCGAACTGAAGAAGCTCAATCAAGAAACATTAATAAAAAATTAAAACTCGCCTACTCAACCTGTCCTAATGACACTTTTATTTTTTATGCACTTGCTCACAATGCGATTGATTGCGGCGGTTTTCAATTTGAAATCGAACTCGCCGATGTAGAGACTCTGAATCAACGTGCAAAAGCAGAAATTTATGATATTTCAAAATTGTCTTTTGCTGCAATCGGTCATCTTATCGAAGAGTATGGTCTTCTGCGAAGCGGTGTAGCACTTGGAAAAGGTTGCGGTCCTCTTTTGGTGGCTAAACCCGGCTTTGATATTGAACAGCTTCCCTCAAAAAAAATAGCTGTGCCCGGCATGTGGACTACTGCATGCCTGTTGCTTGGTCTTTTTTTATCCATAAAACCAAAAGCGGTTCCAATGCCTTTTGAACAGATAATGCCGGCAATTCAAAAAGATGAATACGAATGCGGTGTAATAATTCATGAAGGCAGGTTTACCTATAGAAATTATGGTCTTGTAAAAATTGCAGACCTTGGAAAGTGGTGGGGAAAAAAAACATCACTCCCCGTTCCTCTGGGGGGTATTGCTGTTCGAAGGAATATACCATCTTCGATTACAAAAAAAATAGAAGATTTAATACGATCAAGCGTACAATATTCCTTTAATCATAGAAGTGAAGCAGATAATTATATTAAAAAATATGCGCAGGAAATGTCTTCAAAGGTAATCTGTCAGCACATAGATCTTTATGTTAATGATTTTACCATTAATTTAGGCAAAGAAGGGGAAGAAGCGGTTAACACTCTATTGAGAAAGGCACGGGATAGTAAAATATTATGTGAAAGTAATCTGCCAATATTTATCAATCCATAAAGCCATAAGAAGTTTTTTGGTCACACTCATATTTCTTTACAGATCGTTTGATATTATTCAGAAGTTATGATATTAGTAAAACATTACAGGTTAGAGATGATAAATTCTGATTTGCTTTGATAAAAAAGTTATCATTTATAATGATATAATCTTTTATTTTTAAGGATGTTTTTGTGAGGTGAGTTGCATATGAAAGAGGGAACGGTTAAATGGTATAATGAAAAAAAAGGCTATGGTTTTATTGAGACCGAAAACGATGGAGATGTTTTTATGCACGGCAAGAGCATCAAAGACCATGGCTTTTTTGTATTGCAAAAAGATGATAGAGTAACATTTGAACTAAAGGAAACACGGCACGGAGTACAGGCAGCCAATGTTAGAATAGTAAAGTAAATTCTTTTGCCTAATTTCAAATCCAGCCTCAGATCACAAAAATATCAAAACAGCCCGCTATTTCATCAACTTTTGTGATCTGAGCCTATATTTGAGATTTGGGCAAATCTGACCCAAATCTATGCACGTGCTTGTGGAAGTTAAAAAGAAATGGGCATTCCCGCCCAGGCGGGAATGCCAAAAAGATTGACGCGGGTCGAGTAAAAAACCACAATCACGCCATATAAATCAAACCGTATAAAAAAAGAAATATAAGCGCTGCACAGGCGCTAAGACCTACCGGAATTCTGTAAAAGTTCTCATTATATGGTCTATCTATAAGTTCTTTATATGACACTTTTTTTCCTTGAATGGAATTCCAGACCATTTCCAGAAAAACATAGGGGTGTTTGCTGATTTTTCCTACAAACACAACTTCCTTTGAAAGT
>DAOWEW010000019.1 GCA_030638305.1 Desulfobacteraceae bacterium | reverse complement strand
GCAAAATCTTCTTCTTTCGTTGCCATGGCGTTTTTCCCTTTGCCGCCACGGTGCTGGCTCTGATAAACTGTAATCGGGGTTCTTTTTATGTAACCGCTGTTTGAAATGCTGACCACCATGTCTTCCTCAACTATCATATCCTCTATAGTAATTTCTTTGGTGGAGGCGGTTATTTCTGTGCGGCGCTGATCCCCGAAATCATTTTGTATCTCTGTCAGCTCGTCTTTTATAATACTTTCAACAATTTGTTCACTTGATAGTATTTCTTTAAATCTAATGATATCTTTAAGAATATTTCTATATTCTTCTAATATTTTTTCCTGCTCAAGTCCTGTAAGCTTCTGCAGGCGCATGTCAAGTATTGCCTGTGCCTGAATTACGGTTAATTCAAATTTTTCAATAAGGCGTATTTTTGCTTCTCCGGGCGATTTTGATTTTTTTATCAGGGAGATGACATCATCAAGATTTTCAAGCGCAATTTTTAAACCTTCAAGAATATGGGCGCGTTCTTCAGCCTTTTTTAAATCAAACCGTGTACGTCGAACAATTATTTCTTTGCGGTGGAGAATGAAATGTTCAAGAATTTCTTTAAAAGTGAGAAGCTCGGGACGGTTGTTTACAATAGCAAGAAAGATAATTCCAAAACTGCTCTCAAGCCTGGTATGTTTATAAAGCTGATTGATGACCACCTCTGAAATAGAGTCTTTTTTAAGACGAAAAACTATTCTCATCCCTTGTCTGTCGGATTCATCTCTTACAAATTTTATGCCTTTGATCTGCTTGTTTTTTATCAAATCCGATGTATTTTTTACGAGTTTGGCTTTGTTAACCTGATAGGGAAGTTCTGTAACTATGATACTTTTTTTCTGCGTCCTTTTATCCTTTTCAACCGCAATCCTGGCTCGCATTCGAAATATTCCTTTACCGGTATTGTATGCGTCATATATTCCTTTGGTTCCGTAAATAATGCCGGCAGTGGGAAGATCGGGCCCGGGTACGAGTTTCATGATTTCCTGTATTGTAAGATCAGGATTGTCAATAATGGCTTTTATTGCTTCAATGACCTCAGTAAGATTATGAGGCGGAATGTTAGTCGTCATTCCAACGGCTATGCCTGATGACCCGTTGACTAAGAGATTGGGAAATTTGGATGGAAGAACAGAGGGCTCTGTTAAAGATTCATCATAGTTTGCATTAAAATCAACAGTTTCTTTATCCAGATCCTCCAACATCTGATGTGCCAGGCGCGTCATCCTGATTTCAGTGTATCTCATCGCAGCAGGCGGGTCTCCATCAATGGACCCAAAATTACCCTGGCCGTCCACCAGGGGATATCTAAGAGAAAAACTCTGTGCCATGCGAACAATAGTGTCATAAACGGCGCTGTCACCATGCGGGTGATATTTACCTATGACATCACCAACAATACGTGCAGACTTCTTATATGGCTTATTCCAGTCGTTTTTCAATTCGCGCATGGCAAATAGAGAGCGACGATGTACCGGTTTCAGCCCATCACGTACATCAGGGAGCGCCCTGCCTATAATGACACTCATTGCATAATCAAGATAAGATTTTTTCATCTCGCTTTCGATACTTATTTCGGACGGTTTTTCTGTTTGCATTATATATCCTGGTTCAGGGTTCAAAGGTTCTGGGTTCTGGGTTCAAAGGTTCTGGGTTCTGGGTTACTTTCTCATGGGCTCAATTATTTTTTGATAACTGGAATGATAAATATCCGTTAATGTCAAGAATGCCGTTACAACAAGCGGACCATAAATTATACCGAGGATTCCGAATAATTTCAATCCTCCGATTATGGAAAAAAATATTAAAAGCGTATGCATTTTAACGCGTTCGCCAACCAGCTTGGGTTTGAAGATATATTCAATTGTACCAGACAAAATTAAATAAAATATAATAAAAAATATGCCCGCTGTAATCCTTCCTTGTAAAAAAAGATAAATGGTTGCAGGAATAAATACAACACCAATTCCGATAATCGGGAGAAATGCGAGCAGGGCCATAATTACACCCCACAAAAAAGGCGATTTTAAGCCGAATATCATAAAAACCAAACCACCGAGTGTGCCCTGAATTAAACCGCCAAGTCCATTGCCAATGAGAATGGCTCCTGCCATGTCTTTAAATTTTTGAATCAATTTTTCATTTTGTTCTTTTGGCAGAGGAGAAAGACCAATTATAAACGATATGATTTTGTTTCCATCTATAAATAGGAAATAGATAACAAGCAGCATAAAAAAGAAATTTATCAACAGGCTAAACACATTCGATGCAATGGAGCTGGCCTGTTCATACAGAAACAGACCAATAACCTTGCCCAATTCCGAAATCGTTTTGTTAAGTTCTTCTCCGGTGAGCTTAATATCGAAGTTCGATAGTATATTGTTGGTGTTTTCAAGAATGTGGCTGCTTTCAAGTATACTTTTGATTTGTTTGCCCAATTCGGCGCTTTTTGCGGTAAGATACAGTTCGTAAGCCTCATTAGATAAAATACCCACAAAAAAGACTATAGGAACAAACAGAACAATAAATATAATGATACAAGTTAAAAATGATGCAAAAGGAGGATTTATTTTATCTTTAATTCTTACAAGTTTGTAAACAGGGTTGAAAATACCTGTAACAACTGAACCAAGAACAATAATTGATATGAATGGCCAGAAAAGCCAGCCTATCATGAACGTTGAAACAAGAAAAATAAAAAGAAAAAACCACAGAATAATATCACGGGGAGCTTTATTCTGCATAGTACCTCCATTTCCCCCCTCACGCATCACTCAAGGGGGAGGGCAAGGGGCACAATTGCGGGATAAAAGTTAGGAACGTGGAAGTTATTTCGTCCACGTTCCTAATGCGAAGGGTATGGTGTAGAAATTTGAAGGACAGGCTCTTTACTTGCTGACAAAAACGCCGGCCGTTAATAAAAGAAGGAATTCATATATAAATACAGCAGGATAGCTGTTGCCAAATAGAGCATAAACAATTCCGCCGCCTACAATTGCAGGTACACCAAAAAAAACAAGGATTCCTATTTTCCTGCTGATATCCATTTTTATAACCCTCCTGTCAAAAAAGTTCGCCCCAAAGGACGCTAAGTATGTATGTTAAAATTTATATATAAACATAATTAAAATTATCTAAATATCAATAAATAATAATTAAGTAAAGAGAAAATATATAAATTGATTATTTCGTCCACGTTCCTGACAATTTTCCATCCCAGAGCAATTCGGTGAATTTTTGATAAGGCATGATATAAATACCTTCGTCAGTTTTTCTCATCCTTTTTTCAAGACAAACGATGATCAGCCACTTTACCTCAGGAAAATCTTTTTTGAAATTGACAAGTCCACGGATATCCCAGGAGGTGATTTTTGACTTGCCCTTTGCTTCAATGGCCACGGTGCCTGACCCCAGGATAAAATCGACTTCAATGCCGCTGGAAAGTCGCCAGTATGAAAGTTCATAGAACAATTCACTGTATCTTGAGTGAACCGACAGTTCATGAAACAGCCAGTTTTCAAAAGCTTTGCCAAACAGTTCCGATCCGGGCTTGATGTCCCCCCGCTTTGCCAGATGGTTGACCACGCCCAGATCCCGAAAATAGAATTTCGGCGCCTGAATCGTGCGGCGTTTGGGCCGTAATGTGAAGGCCGGCAGAAAGGCGCCCATCAAGGTATCGACCAGGATGCCATAATGGTCCCGGACAGTGGAAACAGCGATCCCGGTTTCTCGTGCAATGTTGGACATGTTCAGAATTTCCGTGTCCCCGATGGCTGCCACCCTGAGAAAGTCGAAAAATACTGGAAGACGGCGCGTTATGCCTTTTTCCAGTATTTCTTCCCGCAAGTAATCATCCACATAGGCACGAAGCGCCTGAACAGGGTTTTCGGCCCCATAATGATCCGGAAGCGGGCCGGTGTTGACGAAATGCTCAATGGAAAAATCAGCGCCAAGTTCTTGTGCCACCAGACCGAAAAGTTCATAGCGAATCGCACGGCCGCCCAATAAATTTGCATGCCCGCGTCTAACTTTTCTCGCACTGGAGCCGCACAATGCAAAAACTCTTTGCCACTCCTGAATCATGTAATGAATTTCATCCAGAAGTACAGGAACTTTCTGAATTTCGTCAACCACAATCAAACGTTTATGCGAAAGCGCTGCCACCTCTTCCCGTAAGAGCGACGGCTCCTTTGCGTATCGCATGAGTTCATCGGTTTTAAGGAGATCAATTCGCAGGGCATCCGGGTAGCATGCCTTTAACAATGTTGTTTTACCGGTCTGGCGCGTCCCCCAGAGGAAAAAACTTTGCTTTGGTTTTTCAGGCAATCGAAGATTTCTTTTGTACATTTTTTGACCTTCCAATAAAAAACATGTATATCAACGGTTAATATACGAAATGACACAATTATCTATTGGTGTCAAGAAAAAATGGGAATGGGAAGGATTAACTGGATAGTATAGAAATTTCCATTTTATACCTAATGAATTCGGCATGATAGGATATGGGTGAATTTTTTTGAAGGGCGCTAATTTAACTTTAAGTAACATTATTGATAGAAGACTTGCATGCATAGATTAGCCCGCCTGGACGCACCGGATGTTTTACATCACATCATCATCCGGGGAATTGAGCGTCGCAAAATATTCAGAGATAATAAAGACAAAAATAATTTTATTGATCGTTTATCAGATCTTTTGCCTGCAACACAAACCGCCTGTTATGCTTGGGCCTTTATCCCAAACCACGCACATTTTTTATTAAAAAGTAAACCACTACCTCTGGTAGTGGAACAAAAAAAAGGTTCTACCAATATATTGAGTATGACGAGTATTATATATCTACCTGGAAGGTGCGAAACTAATAGGAGGTACATATAATGGCTCGTCAATTCAAGAAGTTAGCGCATTCTTTGTATGAATGCAAGTATCATGTG
>DAOWEW010000233.1 GCA_030638305.1 Desulfobacteraceae bacterium | reverse complement strand
TCCGGATCAGCCGGGAATCGCAGCAAAAATTTTTTCTCCCCTTGCAGAGTCAGGCATTCTTGTTGACATGATAATTCAAAATACCAGAGCAAGCGGCCTGACCGATCTTACCTTCACTGTTGCAAAAACTGATTACAATAGAGCACTGGAAATATCAAAAAAAGTAGCTGAAGAAATTAAAGCGGAAGAGGTGTTGTCAGCCGAAAATATTGCAAAGATATCTGTTACCGGTGTTGGAATGAAGAGTCATTCAGGAGTAGCCGCAAAAATGTTTTCTACTCTTGCCAACGAAAATATTAATATTAGATTGATCAGCACTTCGGAAATCAGGATATCCTGTGTAATTGAAGAAAAGTATTCAGAACTGGCGGTTCGGGTGCTTCATTCGGCCTTTGGGTTGGACAAAGAATAAAGAACCGTTTCAATCTCTTTTGCAATATTAATAGCTGCTTCTTTGGGATTTTTTGCATCCCTGATGGGTCTGCCGATTATCAGATAATCCGATCCATTTTTAATCGCCTGAGCAGGAGTAGTTATGCGCTGCTGGTCATTTTTGTTCATACCTTCCCAGGAGGGTCGTATTCCTGGTGTTAAAGCAACAAAATCTTTTCCGAATTTTTCTTTTATCATTTTAACTTCAAGGCCGGAACAAACAACTCCGGCACATCCTGCATCCATAGCCATCTGTGCTTGATTCATTACCAGCCGTGAAATATCCGAAGAAAATTCAGAACGAAATCCAACAGCAGCAATATCTTCTCCTGATACGCTCGTTAACACCGTAACGCCAACTATGCCTGTTTTCCCGGCGCTTCCGGCAACAGCAGCTTTAAGCATTTCCTTGTTTTCTCCACAATGAACTGTTGCAAAATCAACACATAGATCAGCGATGCTTGCCATTGCACGTGAAACAGTCGCAGGAATATCATGGAGTTTAAGATCCAAAAAGATCTTAGCTGTTCCCACAGCCTTTATAATCTTAATGATTTCAGGTCCGGAGCTTATAAACAACTCAAGCCCTACCTTGAACATACCAACATATTCCGAAAGAAGTACGACATATTGCTCCGCCTCCTTTAAAGATGGTACATCAAGAGAAAAAACTATATAATCTTTTGCATCTTTCATGAAAATTCGCTCCGAAATTTTTTCTAAAAGAGATTAAAAAATCATAATAAATATTGACACATTTAGAACTTTTTGTTATTTGTCCAATCTTTTGGGGCTGTAGCTCAGTTGGGAGAGCGCATGACTGGCAGTCATGAGGTCAGGGGTTCGACCCCCCTCAGCTCCACCAATAAAAAATGATGGACAGCTAATCCTTATGCGTTTTGATTTTTGTTGTATGAAGTTAAATAGCTGTCCGCCTCCGAAGTAAGACGGCATAGTTCCTTTTCAAGTAGGATAAGGCATCTGTTTAACTCGTTTCTGTCTGCATCTTTCGGAACAAATAATGGTTTGCCATAAATACCTATGCATTTTGTAAAAGGATATGGGAGAATAAAACGATCCCAGCTTGCAAAAACCTTGATTTTTTTTGCGCTGTAGCTGAAAGGCAAAATAGGGTATCCGGTTTCTCTTGCCAGTATAATTATTCCTAACTTGGCTTTAAATCTTGGTCCTTGAGGTCCATCCGGTATAATTAAGCCAGGCCTTTGTTTTTCTTTAAGGTTTTTGATCAGAGATGATAATGCTTTAATGCCGCCTTTTGTTGTTGAGCCGCGAATAGCTTCATGCCCTTGTCTTTTCAGTATTCTTACCACAAACTCGCCGTCTTTTGAACCGCTGACCATGGCGGTTCCCTCCGCTCCCTTACTCAGATAGTTCAGAAGCAGAAGTCTTGAGTGCCATACTGCCCAAATGCATTTTCTTGAATTAATATAGGGCGTTACTTTCTCAAATCCTTTCAATTCTATTTTCATTGTATAAAATAGAATATCAATTAAAAACTTGCCAAGAATACCGATAAGTTCCCATTTGATTTCAGCGAGTTTATTTTTCTGCTTTATTCTCTTAATATTTTTTCTCCATCATATTCAGAGCTATTTCAGCGACTCGCTCTGATGCACCCGGTCCCCCCAGCATGTCTTTTATTTCAAAAAGCTTTTTCTCTATCTTTTGCAGCCCGTTAGTATCATTAAACATATTAAATACAGTATTTGCTATATTTTCGGGAGATGCTTTATCCTGCAATAATTCCGGAACAATATTTTCTCCTGCAATAAGGTTGACAAGACCGAAATTTTTAACCTGTACCAGCAATCTGCCTAACCAGTAACTTACGGGAGATACCTTGTAAATTATTACTGTCGGGGTGCCGGAAATTGCGGCTTCTAATGTAACAGTTCCGGAAACAGCCATAACTATTTTGCACACTCCAAAGACTTTTTTAACATCTTCTGCTAATTCGTAATCTGATATTCCTTTATGATTTTTTAATATCTCTTCAACATATTTTTTTTTAACGGATGGCGCTATAGAAATTATGAATTTTATGTTCTTGATCCGGTCTTGAAGAATTTGTGCAGCAGTTAGCATTACCGGAAGATGTTTTATAACCTCTTTGTCGCGCGAACCGGGCAAAATACCTATAACCGGAATTCCGTGGCTCTCATTTTTAAACTTTTTTTTTGTCTCCGGAGCGCCGGACTGGTGGTAATCATTCTGTGTATCATTATCCAGCAATGGGTGTCCTACAAAGGTTACCGGCACGTTGTGTTTTTTGTAAAAGTCTTTCTCAAAGGGCAGGATAACAGCAACATGATCCACAAGTTTCCGAATTGTTTTGACGCGGCCCGGTCTCCATGCCCAAACTTGAGGACTGATATAATATAAAACAGGTATGTCAAGCTTTTTAGCGGCGGCTGCGATTCTAAGGTTAAAATCAGGAAAATCTATTAATATAACAATGTCCGGTTTAAAACTTTTCAGATGTCTTTTAACAACGGTCATTGCCTTGAAAAGATTTGGTATTTTGGAAAATACCTCGGTTATCCCGACAACGGATAGCTCGGATGCATCAACCAGAATCTCAACTCCCGCCTTCTTAAGAGCTTGTCCGCCAATACCTCTGAAATATATCTCCTTGTTTTTTTTACTTATCGCCCTTACAAGCTTTGAACCGTGAAGATCGCCCGAAGCTTCACCAGCTATAATTATAACATGTTTTGGTTTCATAAGCTGGGTACATAAACGTTTTGCTACAGAAGACTTTTGTTAGAGATATTGATTTGTTTCATAATACTTAAAGCTGTCTTTAAAGCGTCGCGTCCCATTTGTCCCGTAACCTTCGGGGAAGTATGATTCTGTACCGACTCTACAAAGGATTTAAGCTCTTCTTTTAGAGCATCACTTTTTGCAACGCGCAACTGTTTTATTTCCATACCCGAGATAGGACTGTTTGAGCTTTTTTTGTTCTGGCTGATCACAGTTGTTTCATGATTTGCAAAATCAACAGATATGGATGCATCTCTTTGGAACAGCCTGATTTTTCTTTCATTTTTTGTTGAAATTCTGCTTGCCGTAATATTTGCGACACATCCATTTTCAAATTCTAAACGAGCATTTGCTATATCAACGTGTTTTGAAACTACAGGTATGCCTGCTGCGTGAATAGTTTTTATGCGGGAGCTGACAAAGTTTAGAATTATATCTATATCATGAATCATGAGGTCCAGAACCACGCTGACATCAGTGCCCCTTTTGTTATAAATACTCAAACGATGTGATTCTATAAACCTTGGATTTTTAACAATATCCTGGAGAGCTGCAATGGCCGGATTGAATCTTTCAAGATGTCCGACCTGAATAATAAGACCTTTTGATTCTGCAATCTTAATCAGTTCGTCAGCTTCTTCAATGGTTGTTGTTATCGGTTTTTCGATAAGAACATTAATGTCATTTTCAAGAAAATCTTTGCTGACGGCAAAATGGACAGGCGTAGGAACGACTATGCTTACAGCATCTACTTTTCCAAATAGATTCTTGTAGTTTGTATATGCAGATATGCCAAAACTTGCCGCTATATTTTCGGCTCTTTCTTTTTCTATATCAACAATACCGACAAGTTCAACTTCATCCATTCCTGCATATTTTTCAGTATGAAATTTACCAAGATAACCTGTACCTATTACACCGACACGAAGTTTGTTCATTTATTGTTCCATTTTCTGTTTATAGCAACAATAGCAATCCCAAATTTATTTGCCAGCGCTATCATTTCTTCTCTGTCAAAAACTACGGCTTTCCCTGCTTCAATTGCCAGAGCCTTTACATCTGCTTCATGCATTGTTCTGATTGTTTGTATGCCGATTGCGGGTATATCAAACCTGATATCCTGATTTGGTTTGCAAACCTTGACAACAACAGCAGTTCCCTTGCCAAGTTTTCCGCCTCGTTTTATTGTGGCATCGGTTCCATCAATAGCTTCTACGGCAAGGACTGATCCCCCTCCCATGACAACGCATTGCCCTATATCAAGGCGTCCAATCTCTTTTGCATAGTTCCAGCCAAGATTAATATCGGCTTTTTCTGTTTTATTCGGCTTTCGTTTTGTCCAGCAACCTTCTTGAGCCAGAAGGTCGGGGAGTAAAAAGGTTGAAGCCCTTATTTTGATACCCTCTTTTTCAAGAGCTCTGGCAAAAGCGCTCAAAATTCCATCGTCATGTGTATGCAGCATGCCTGCAAAAAGCAAGAGGGCTTTCATGTCAGGCTTTACATCTGAGAACATCCTTGTTTTACGAATAGCGCCCATCATGACAGCTTCGCTTACATTGTGCTTTTTAAAAAAATTAATGAGACGATTGAGCTGCCCGAGATGTATCCATTCTATTTCATCAACATGGTCTTTTAGACTCTTGTCAGCCTCATTTAAAAAAGCTGCCGCGTAAACAGAAAATCCTTTTGATTTTGCTTTTTTTGAAAAAATAATGGGAAACTGGCCGCTCCCCGCAATCAGACCTATACGCATAAAAATTACAGACCTTGTAAAAGGGTTTAAGGTTCAGGGTTCAGGGTCCAGGGTTTTAGGGTTAATCGCTTTACGATTTTTTCCTTGATCATTGATTTCATTGAGTAAACATTCATAATCGGTATTTCGCTCACCCCCGAGCATGAAAATTAGGAGTGTATTTTTACGGTAAACATTATGAACCAATCAACTTTTTAACCCCTTAAACCCTGAACCCTAAAACCCTGAACCCTGTTTATCTTATTCATCTTGTAATTCCCCGCTTAGATGATTTAATAAAATTAATAAAGTTTACTACTTCAGGAATCTGTTCCACTTCAGTTTTTACTCTTTCCATCGCCTCGTTCATTGTAAGACCTGTTCGAAAAATAATCCTGTAAGTTTTTTTTAATAATTTCAGTTTGTTTTGAGAAAAACCTCCGCGCTTCAGCCCCACACTGTTTAAACCGTGAAGTATGGCTCTGTCACCTGCTGCAATAACATAGGGTGGTATATCTTTGACAACAGCCGATTTTCCT
>DAOWEW010000166.1 GCA_030638305.1 Desulfobacteraceae bacterium | reverse complement strand
GAAAACCATTTTCAACTTCTTTTACCAACAGATTGTTTTGACGCAGATCACCATGCACAATACCCATGCTGTGCATTTTGCCGATCAGGGAACCGGCCTCTTTGAGCAGCAAACGTTTTTTTCTGATTTTTTCTTTGCTAAGTGGAGGCAAGAAATTCATTTTGAGATACTGAAAAAAACCAACACCGTCAAAACCTTTAGAAATGAGAAAAACGTTTTTCCGCCCTCTGCCCCAACACAGAATTTTGGGAGTGGGCAAACCTGCTTTGTGTAAAATGCCTGCTTGCTTGCGGGCACGCTTGCTGCGATTCCCGCGAATAATTGCTTTGATTTTCTCAAAATTGTTTCTTGGCAGAAACTTCTTGTAAAAAACAATAGGATTTTTCGTTGTAGCAACCACTACCGCATTTTTTGAACATGGAACCCATTCCCAATCAGCGGGCAATTCACCAAGCATCAGCTTGCTTGCAGCCTGCTTATATATTCGTGAGTAATCTCCATTAACGGAAGGAATTAAACGAATTTTAAATGTATTTAATGTCATTATTGATTTATCGACAGTTCAAAATTCTGACGAATAATGGATACACACCTCCAAACTGTTCACTGAAGAACTAAAATTTTTACTTTAGGAACGTGGACGAAATAACTTCTCCAACTATGCCATCATAGCTTCAGGCCACCTTTGCCCGATCTCAAAGCACAAAATTATCAAAATAACCCGCGATTCCATCAACTTTTATGCCCGCCCTGGTGCTATGCGAAAAGTGACTTGTCTGCTATATTTTTGAACGAAATAGGGAGGCGCATCTTAAATCTTAACTATTCGAGCCTTGATCCTGGTGACTTTTCTTTTCAGAAGAAATAGAGTGAACACTACAAAAAAGTTGCATCATTGATGATAATATTTTTAGCCATTGAATATGCTGATTAAATGTCGAATGTCGAACAGGGAATGTCGAATTACGAATGAAGGTACTTAATAATTTTAAAAAAAGGCATCCACACTTTGATATTCCCTGTTCGACATTCATCATTCAATTGGTACTTCCCAGTACCGGAATGGTCACGTTTTGTTCTAGGTCACTTTTTTGTATTGCACCCTATCTGTTAAGAATGAATACCTGACCCCTTGACCTTCTCTTCGAACTCCCCTCTTAAAAGATTCAACGGAATTTCAATTTTTTTATTACTGAGTATTTTTTTCACAAATGAAACTTCTAAATTCATCATTTTTGCTATATTATCATCTGCAAGCCCGTTTTTTCTCATGGTCTGTATTACAGAATACAATGTATTGTAACTTCCTTCTTGTATAAGTTTTTCAGCAGTAGTCATGGCAAGATCACCTCCTTCGGGTGTTACAGGTTTGATTGCCTCTACAACCCTTAATGTTTTAATTTCTGTTACCTGAAATATGTATCTTATAATGGATTCAAGAAATTTCAAACCCTTTTCTTCTTGAAAATAGATTCTGCCTATTTCAAAAAAATCCCTTAACTCTTTTTCCAGCTTTTCAGCATAGAAAATATTTTTTAATATCAACAAACTAATTTTTAAAGATGATTGAGTAAATATTTTATTTATAATCTCCTCATTCGTATAATCAGATAAATCCACAAAAACATATTTAAAATCAGGAATAAATGGCATCAACTCTGTCGGTAAATTTTTAAAACATGATTTAAGTCTGGCTGGCTTCCAGTTTTCTTTGCTATGATATAAAACAATGGGAATAACCGGAACAAAAGCTTCCTTTTGTTTGATATTATATTCCCACATCTTGATCATATATCTGTTTAGCTGGTATGGTAAATTGTTGTCAGGCGAACTTTTATGTTCAAACAAAAGAGCAATCTTTATTTTTGACTGTTCATAAGAACATGAATATACCGTATCTGAAAAATGTTCAGATAGTTCTTTGTCCACGTAGGAAGTATTTTCCAAACAGATAGTTGAATAATCAAGCTTTGCGTTTATTTCAGCAGGAAGAACATGGCTTGCAAAATCAACCGCATGTTCTTTTATTGAAAACGTATGTTTAAAAAAAATATCGTGATGTCCCATTATCTACCATCCTTGTCATAAATTAGCGCACCTTCGGTGCGGACATAAGCGCCTAAAGTGAGCTAAAGTATATTAAAGTGCCTAAAGTTAATGAATGCGCCTTCGGCACTGCCAATTTTAACTTTTTTTACCATACAACTTTGCTCACTTTGTTTCTATCTGAACTTATAACCATCTATAGCACGCCGAAGGCGTAGCACTTTGTTCTGATTCAGAACGCTCTCTACTGTTTTTACGATAACATATTGTCTGTTGTAAGTTGGTATAATAACGCTTACTTTTGGCATCTATAATTCCCTGACAATTAAGTCGATAACAAATTTGCTTTTTAAAAATAATAAAATCTGTTAAAATATTTTAAAAAACCGAATTTGTTGATAAACTAATTATTTCGTTCCCGAGTGTCAAGAAAAAGCAAGGTGTGATACTAAGGAACGTGGACGAAACAACTTCCACAACTATGCATCACAGCTTCAGGCCGCCTTTGCCTAATCTCAAATCCTAAAGAGAAAACTTTATGAATAATGTAAACTTACAGCAACCCATACCTCAAACTGCAGGATCTACACAGGTATGGACATCTTTCTTTGTACAGATGAACCTTGCGCGACTACAGAACTTTTTTCTGCCCGTTTCCTATACTCTTTTTTTACTCGGTTTTTTCTTTTTCCCCTCAAGTAAATTCCACTGCAATTTTTTTTACGTGGCCGTAGCGTTCCCCTTCTTTATATCAATCTTCATGAAAAAGGTAGATCTCAGATCGCTCTTTTTCAACAGGATATTTTTGCTGAGCACAATATTTCTTATCTATATGTTTTCCACGCTATTTTGGGCAGACAATTGCGATCTGGCAGATATCTCCAGATACGGACGTCGGGTGTTCTATGTCCTGATATTTCTTGGCGTTACGATCCATCTGATTCATACGTATCCGAACTTTCTCCACAGGCTGCTGGTGACGCTGTGTTGGACGGCCGCAATTTTTGCAATCGGTTATATCGTGTTTTACTACAGACAACACCCATTCCCTAATGCCCGGCTATCTGGTTTCGGTCAGCTCGGAAATCCGATAATGGCATCATCCGTATATGGTATATTCGCTATTGTGTGCACATACCTTTTTCAACAGCAACGCACAGTAAAAATGAAACTACTATATCTTGGGATGTTGTTAGTTCTCCTCTTATATATGCTGCTTGCTCAAAGTCGTGGCCCTCTGCTCGCATGTGGCGTTACTATCCTTGCCTGGTCGTTAATAGGAGGCTTTTCCTATAAAGAAGAGGATCATGGTCACCGCAACAATTTTTTTCTTCTTTTGCTGATTCTTTCGGTTGCAATTGCAGCCATGTTTATCCTCTATCCTGATTTTTTCAAAGCGCGTATTTTCAGAGGGACTTCGTATCGCCTGGAAATATGGGGGCAAAGTCTTGTGCAGATTAAGGATGCGCCATTTTTCGGTCATGGTCTGACTGCAGATACCCGGCTGATTATGTCAGACGGAGCGAAGATGCTACATCATCACAGCGTTTATATGACTACACTGTTTTACGGTGGGATTATCGGGTTGTTGCTGCTAAGCGCGCTGGCAGGTTCAGCCATATGGCAAGGATTGACCCGTATCGAAAAACTGCAAAAATTTTTTCTAACGTGTATGCTGCTGTATGGTATTATTTGTATGGTGACAGACGGCAACACACTTATCCGTCATCCAAAACCGATCTGGCTTTTTTTCTGGTTGCCGATTGCGTTGGTTGCGGCATCTGAGCTGCCGGGTAATTCCCTGTCATTTCCAGAATAATCTTCATAACGATCCGGCCTCATTCATGACGTCGATATATTCTTCAGTGGTTTTAAAGATCATTTTTTCCTTTGTAAATTTGTCCAGGACCCTGTCTCTTAACGCCTTGCCAATCTCATCTCGTTTTGTTTTATCCATACCGCACAATCGTTCCATGTCCAAAGCCAAATCTTCCACGGAGGAGGGGGAGACCATAATCCCCAAATCGGGACTGTTCAAAATTTCCGGGATACCCCCAACTTTTGACGCAATAACGGGAATACCACTTGCCATGGCTTCCAAAAGGGCAAGGCCGAGGCCTTCTGAAAGGGATGGAAGCACAAAGGCATCGTATGTCCGCAATACTTCGGGGACATCTCTTCTTTGTCCTAAAAAAATAACGCTATTCCGGACTCTTAACCTGGTTGCGAGTTCTCGCAACTCTGTCTCAAGCGGTCCCTTCCCTGCAAGGATGAGCCGTGAATTGGAATATTTCTCATGAACTTGAGCGTAGGCCTTAAGCAGTATGTTTTGTCCTTTTACCTTTGTGAGTCTACCCACGGTGCCAAATACAAAGGCATTTTTATCTGCAAGACCAAGACGGCTTTGTGCCTCTTGTCGCGTAAGATTGGAAGTGCTGAATCGTTCTATATCAATGCCGTTGTATACAGCGACGACTTTATCAGAATGGGAGATCCAATTGGTTTTTAGTATGTCATTGCGCACCGCCATAGACACGCCGATGATACGTGAAATCCTTGTAAAAAGAGTCCAATTCAATAATTTGCGTCTAAGGGTCCTTGTGCAATTTTGTCCGTGTACGGTGGTTACGACCCTTACATGCCTGCCCGCGATCCATGCCGCTATGGTTCCATAAACAGTGCATTTATGCCGCTGGCAGTGTATGATATCAATGTGTTGTTTTTTAATAATTGTAGCGAGTTGAAATACTAACGATGGTCGAAATCGCTTCAAACTCTGTTTAGGGATACCTAAACCAATTACTTCATATCCCAATTCTTGGAGCAAGTTGTGCTTTTTATTATTTCCACTCAGGTAACAGATAATATGAGAAAATGTTTGCTTGTCTAATCCGGTTACGAGATCGTCGAACAGTGGGAATCTTCTATCCTTGTCCGGCAATAAATGCAGAATTTTAATCTGTGAAACTGGTTTATTATTGCTATTTCCTGGTTTGTTCGTCATCAATAATTGTCCCTGAATTTAAGAAGTTATTTTAACAGTGTCTTTTCAACCCCTTTTAGATGAAAAAATTAGATATTTTAAGAGCAAATAGAATCTCTAACCTATTGGATTCTAACTTATTTTTTCATAATGAGAATTGCTGTGTTCATCCTGTTATCCTGTCAGATTTTTTTCAAAGAATTAAAGTGTTCCTTTTACGCTGATCGTTTTTTTTGTCGCAAGCTTTTCTTTTTTCTCTTCGGCGCCGGCGCTTGGCCAGATCTTCAGGATATAGTTCCGGATGGTGTTTTTTCCATCGTTTGTGAAACCATAACCATTGTTCCGGATATAAGTTAACTATTTTTTCAACAGAGTTTGTCATAATCTGTGTATTCGTCTGCAAATCGGCATGCACGTCGGCAGTTTTATGTAATTTCAGTGCGGGTTCCACAACAACTGTCAACTTTGCGTCAGGTTCTCTTATACAGTAAACCGGCAAAACCGGGCAATTGTATCTTGCAGCGAGCAAAGAGGCTGCATAGGTGGCATTGGTTTTGCGGCCAAAAAAAGTAACATCAACTCCTTCTCTACGAGAAGTTCCCTGGTCGATCAGTAGTCCTATAATTTTGCCTTTGCGCAAGGTGCGAACCAGTTTGATCATGGCTCCTTTTTTGCTGATAATTGTATTTCCTGTACTTGTCCTGAGCTTATTAATTATCCGTTCAATAAAAACAGATTGGTTTCGCGCTACCACTACCTGTGATTTTTGCAAATAATTTGACAAAAAAAGATGACACATTTCCCAGTTTCCTATATGGGCAGAGATCATAATGACGCCCTTAGGGCTTTTTGTGGTATTTAACAGATTTTCTTTTCCTCTTATTCTAACTTTTTGCAAAATATCTTTTTTTGAGAAACAAGTTATTTGACAGATTTCAAGGATAGTAATTCCCATGTTCTGAAAAATACGAAGACAGAGTTTTCTAATATGATTCTCCGACCATTGTGGGTGGGTAAATTTCAAATTGCGTCTTACGATGCGTCTGTGACGCGCATCAAGCAGGTATGCAAGTCCTCCTAATATATTTCCCGCTTTGACAATATAGTTTTTGGGTACATTAACGATGAACGTTTTTATTGATCCTGAAAGACCATTGGGTTTAGACATTTTCGATTGATGCTCCATTTACAGCAATTCTAATTTTGGCTAAATTTTTTGTAACCGTTCACAGGCAACAATTGCTTTGAGTTGTAAATACAAAACAGCGCTGCCGTCAAACTATTTTTTTTGAATCTTTCTTAGGAACGTGGACGAATTAACTTCCCCAAGTAGGCGCACAGATTTGGGTCGAATTTGTTTGATCTCAAATCACAAAAGTTGAAGGAATAGCGAGCTATTTCAATATTTTTGGGATTTGAGATCGGACAAAGGCGGCCTGAAGCTGTGATGCATAGTTGGG
>DAOWEW010000096.1 GCA_030638305.1 Desulfobacteraceae bacterium | reverse complement strand
GCGGTAAAGCCGATAATCAGATTCTTTTTTGTACTGGCCGCGGTATATGCTGCATTATCAAACGGGCTTTGCAGTTCGTCGAAAATGCTCACCATTTCTTTATGCTGGTCGCCGCTGTTGGAACGGTGGATCTCGTCAATCAAAAACACAATACGCATTTTGGCAAGCTTTTGCAGAACCTCCACGTCCATCATTTCGCGCACCGCACCGAACTTTTGCAAGTTCACAATCACCAGACGAGTATCGGATGACAGCGCGGCTTGAAAGGTTTTTTTATTGGTGGCTTCCATATACATGCGATTGTCGATGTTCATGTTCAGCATGAGCGAATCAATCTGGCTGCGCAGTTGCAACCTGTCAACAACGATCATGATTTTATCGTAAACGTATTCACCATTGCGCCGCAAGTCTTTCAGTTGCAATGCAGACCAGCCGATAATATTGGATTTACCAAACCCTGCCGCGTATTGCATCAGAAGGGAATACACGTTTTTATTATTTGAATAGGCTTTACGCTTTTCAATCAGCTCTTTTTTCCTGGTGTCGCTTACGCCTGCCAATTGTTTTTCTAACAGCTTTTCAAAATAATCGGGCTCTTGTTCGTGCGCCAAAAACTCATCAATTTTGGTCATGATTTTATCGGTGCCGAATTTCTGCTTGGGACGTGGAGAAATTAAATGCCCGGCTTCATTTTTGACTTCTTTTCCACCATTGTTAACGTACACATCGCGCTCAATAAAGTTGTAATACAAAATCTCTTTTTCAATAAAAAACTTGCCATAGAGCGCAGCAAACAACTCTTTCAGCTTGTCTTTTTTATCAGCATCTGGCTTCAGTAGAGGATAGGGTTTAAAGACACCGCGGGCTTTTTTCTCAATCTCTTCGCGGTCAAACTTGCGTTCACGGCATGTGGTTAAAATCTCGTCAAAATAATCCGCAATAGTGCGAATTACAAAGGTTTCACCAATATCAGTAGTGGTGATATGAATCGCTTTTTCAAAAATCTTGAGGAAGTCTTTGCGGTAGGCTTGTTTTTCGTTATCACTCAACATGGCATTACTATCAATATGTTGGTGATAGACTTTAACTGCTTCAAAATAATCTTTGATGACTTTGCCACGGCCATTTTTGCTTGCGCTTTGGTTGGTGTAGTTATTTTTTAATTCGCTATACCCCAAATAAATACCATTCACAAACAGTACGATATCCGGGCGGAAAGAGAATGCCTGCTTGCCCTGGTAACTATATTTATAGGGCAGCTCCTGCACCACAACAAAAATATTTTCATCAAATAGCGCGTTGCCGTGAATCACACTGTCGCTGGTGTAAAACAGATGCAGCTTAACGCCCTGCAAGGTGATGGACTTATTGGCATTGATAAACAAGGCCATATTACGGCTGCTGGCGATACGCTCCTGAATAGACGCAATCAACTCTTTCAGTAATTGTTTTTTGTCGCCCCGGTATTTTTTCAGCAGGTTTTTGTAAGGCTTTTTGTTCAGCTCGGTACCGGAGATAAATTCCTGCAAGTCTTCTTCAATAATCAGCGATTGCGTGACGGTATTGGCTTTTACTTCCCTGTAGCCCAGGCAATCCCGAAAAAATGGAATTAAAAATTTATCTTGCAGGTATAATTCGTTCATTATTCATTTCCCTTATTTTTACTGGTTGCAATATAGCGTTGTTTGGGACTGGATGGCTTTTCGGGTATGGTTGGAGCTATTTTGCCTTCTTTAATAAGCGGATTTAGTATCTCTTTTCGGAAATAATCACGGTTTTTAATACCGAGAAACGACTGAATTTCATCACGACTGCGTGGTTCTAAACAGAATTGGAGTATTTTTTCAGCTTGCATGGTAGCTTGCATGGTAGCTTGGTCGGTTAAAGTAATCTGATCATCATCAAGGCTCTTCTCAAAAGGAAAGATAATGCGGATAAAATTTGGGGTAAATATGAAGACAGAGCGGGGATATTTCCGCAGAATGCGCGGTACGCCTGATCCAAGATATTCAACCATCTCAAGATCTTTAAAAACCCGCATCAGTTCTTTGTTGCGCGGAACTGAATATCCCATAAAGAACTCATTTTCATCGAATTCCGGCGGAAGACCACCTGCGGAAGTTATCTCTAAGCGGTTTGGGAAGAATTCAAACTTTGGCGGTATTTCGTTAGTATAGTTGTTGTGGATTATGGCATTGATGACAGCTTCACGAAGCGCAACAGGGTCAATCAGTTTGCGTTCCTGCCGTTTTCGAGGGGTAATTTTGGCAAAGGTTTTGTTTTCAATCGCCAGTTTAGCCAGAACCTGTTTGGTTGCCTTGATAAGAGAGCAGTAGCCGTACTCCTCGTTCTCAATCAGATCCACACGATCAAGGCTGGCATATTTTGCAACCTTGACGGAAAGACCATTTGAATCCGAGAGCAGATAAGCGGCATAGTTGAACTCACCTTCTTCGGTAAGCAGTTCCAAATTATAAGCGAATTTGTCATTCAGCTTTAAGGGTGTCGGATTCTTCAATCCTGGAGGCAATGATTTCGGCAATCAGTGCGATCATATCGTCGGGCGCGTATTGCTCCCCTGCTGTTTCGACAGAGATATCAGCCCTCTTGCGTTTGATGTGTTCTTCCAGAGTGGTGATTTCGGAGTTATTGAAGGGTTTTAAATCAATATCTGCCCATAATTTGGTAAAACCCAACAAGACCTTTTTGGCTTTGAGCTTGGTGATCACGCCTTTGATGTCGAGGAATTTTTCGCCCTCGGTAGCGTCCACGCCAAGCAGGTCTTTGGTTTCGCCATCAAAACCTTGAAGATAGGCATCAAAGTCTATGTCAAACGATTTGTCGTTTTTGCAGATGTCGGCTAAGGACCGGCCTTTTTCAAGGATGAAGATGTTATAGCCCTGACCTTTGTCGCGGATCAGGTAATAACGGTCATTTTTATCTATACCGTTAAATGCCTTTTCACCGAATATCGGAATTTTAGTTCTAAACATTTTGTTTTGCACTTTCTGCAAAATTTTGCTTGAATTATTATCATCATTTCATTTTTTTCTTATCAGGTAAACTACAATTTGTCGAGATTCATTCCTGGCACATTGTTCAAGCCCAAAATCTCTCAATTTGGGTTTAATAACAATCCTGTTTATCCTGTCAAAAAAATAGCTGAACTATTACGATTTATCTTTAGCCAAAAGACAAATTGAGCTTGATTTATCTTTGAAAACAGGATAAATATAAAAATATGGAAACGATACTGGAAGAGCTTATTGCGGATTTTCACGAACGAAGTTTGCCTACGTTCACTCGACGGCATGTTCAGCTCCCTTGGCTGCCGAATAAAATTGATACAATAATCGGTATGCGCAGATCAGGTAAAACCTGGTTTGTTTTTCAGGTAATATCTGACTTGCTGTCAAGCGAAATACATAGGGAGTCGATACTCTACTTGAATTTGGAAGACGAACGCTTGCTTCCGATGACGGCTTCTGACCTGCGTAAGATACCCGATATTTATTACCGGCGCTATCCACAACTCCGAGACCGGTCTTGCGCCTTTTTTTTTGATGAGATTCAGAACATACCCGGATGGGAACAGTTTATTCGGCGGTTATTGGATACAGAAAACATTCACATCTGCCTGACGGGTTCCTCGTCAAAATTGCTAAGCCATGAAATTGCAACGAGTTTAAGAGGACGTTCCATTGCCACCGAGATATTCCCTTTTAGTTTTTCGGAAGCTCTTGAGCATACCGGCATTGATGCGAGCGGCGGCAGACGTCCTGGTGCAAAAAAGCGGGCACTCCTGGAAAATAGACTGCTGGCCTACCTGTTGGAAGGTGGATTCCCGGAAGTTCAGAAAATTGATGCTGAATATCGGGTGCGCATTCTTCAGGATTATCTGGACGTGGTCATACTGCGTGATCTGGTGGAGCGTCACCAGATATCCAACATAGTTCCGCTTCGGTATATGATCAGGCATATGCTTAATGCTATTGCCAGCCTTTTTAGTGTTAATAAGTTTTATAATACTCTGAAATCACAAGGTATTAGGTGCGGCAAGAATACTCTTCATGAATATCTTGACTATCTTTCTGATGCATATCTGTTTTTCCAGGTATATGTGCACACAAATTCAGAAAGAGTCCGCATGGTTAATCCGAGAAAAATTTATGCTATTGATCCCGGACTTGTGCGGGCATGTTCCAGCAGTGTCCATACTGACTGGGGTCACCTGCTGGAAAATTTTGTCTTTCTGGAGTTGCGCAGATTTTTTGTTATTATCGAATATTATAGAACGAAAAAGGGCCATGAGGTAGATTTTATAGTAACTGACCGTGGTAGCGGCCAAAGATCACTTATCCAGGTATGTGCAGATATGAAAGAGCCTGTGACGCGAAAGCGTGAGCTAAGGTCACTTTTAGAAGCCATGAAAGAATGTGCCTTGAGTGATGCGACCGTAGTTACATTGAATCAGGAAGAAAAATTGGAAACCGAAGCCGGTCGTATTCACATCTTGCCTGCCTCATTATGGGCATTAACGTTCTCCAAAAATTGACCCTATGCCTTGCAGAATGTAGGAGCGACTTACCTTAATGTTTTCCGCATTTTGTATGACGATTTAGAATTGCCGCAACCTTTTATATTTTTCTTCGGGTCTGTGAATGGTAACTTTAAAATATTCAGCT
>DAOWEW010000251.1 GCA_030638305.1 Desulfobacteraceae bacterium | reverse complement strand
TGCCTGAACCCGCACAGGTCATTAAACTCAGGTTCAAAATATATGTTTTTTGCAATATTATATCCGCTTGTAATATCGCTCATCACCACGGGTGAAACCCCTGTGATAAACACACGATCTAACATGGAGCCTGAAGTGGAGGCTTTTATTGTCTTGAAAAAAGTTCTCAAAGGGCCTTCTTCATGCACAAGAGCCTCATATCTGCTTTCATAGCGCTGCACACCCATCATCATTGTATTGGCAAAATTATCATATTCATCTATCAGAAGATATACAGGGTATAGAGTCATACTGACCGCGGTAAGAAGAGATTTTATTGAATACAGAGCATCTTCTTTGTTAATTTCAATTTCAGGCAGATCAAATCCTTTAAATTTATAAATTCTATAAAATGCGTCAATACATCCATTAATATGATTAAACAGAGCCTGTTTTACATCCTGAGCACTGCCTGTGGGATCAACACATGAAAAATCGAATTTCAGAATAAAATATGAATTACGCAGGTCAGTGGGCTTCTTCCCGATTTTTAAATCGCCAAAAATATCTTCAAATTCATTCTTTTTTGCCACATCATAATAATTTTCCAGCATGGAAAGAACAAGGCTTTTGCCAAAACGCCTGGGGCGGATGAACAGTTGGGACTTTGAATTCTCAAGCAAAGGAATTTTATCTGTTCTGTCACAGTAAAAATAATCCTCTCTGATAATACTTCTAAAATCAGATATACCGTATGGAAATTTCATTGTTTGCCCCTCCACATCATAATAATTATACAGATAGTCAGGTAGTTTATACTTTGAAAAACAAGAAGTTGCCGTAAAAAGTCGCCCCGAGTAAATAAACAGGTAACGATTTAACAGGGAAAGCAAAAAGCGCAAAACGGTTTAATAAATAATGGTGCAATGCCCCAGGAGCATCTATTCGTGATTTTTTATGCATGCAATTCAAATAAACATATCCATAGACAAGAATCAAGTTTAATAGTTGAACACGTCCCTTCTCCAGCTCAAATGGGTGGCCATTTGACCAAACAAGTGTTAGTCAACAAGCTTCAAGAATTAGTTGAAGAATTTTATTCACCCAATACTCATCTGTGTATGGGGCAGATCATGTGGCCTGCACTATATGAAAACGAAACCGCGGCCTACGGTAAAACTATCGAAAAGACTCGGTCTTTGTTGCCAAAGTAAGTGAAAAGCTTGTTTAAATATATTAACCTGATTTATGAAGATTAGATTGATATCAAAGAACAAATGTGTATAAAGAACGTAGACGGATTGACAGCAACAGCGAGAATTCGAGAGCAGGAACAGGCCGGCAGCAATAGCCAGCGCATTCCCATTATTGCGCTGCCCTTTGCGAAGCAGCCCACAGCCTGAAGTCGAGCAGTGCCAACTTAGGCGCGGTCAGCATGGCAGCCGTGTGCAAGAAACTGGAAGAAATGGGGCGAGAGGGACGTACAGACGCGGCAAAAGCGCTGGTTGGCCGCATTGAATCGGAATATAAATCAGTTGGTGTAGCGTTGGCTAACGAGTTGGAGAGGATATATGATGCGTAAAGACTATGATCAAAAAAAGCAGCCGGTTGTACTGGTAGTAGACGATGATATTGCCGTGCGTCTGTTGATGTGCGAATCGCTGGAACAGGCAGGGATGATTGTTAAAGAGGCTGAAAACGGTCTTGAAGCCTTGTCTGCCTTTAAACGGGTACGGCCTGACATAGTAATGATGGATGTGAAGATGCCGAAAATGGACGGATTTACTGCCTGCTCCAAGTTGCGGCAACTACCTGGAGGAGGCGACGTATCCATAGTTATGGTCACAGGCCTCGACGATATAAAGTCCATCCAGCAAGCTTATGATGCGGGCGCCACGGACTTTATTACCAAGCCTGTCAACTGGCCTATTCTGAATCATCGGGTTCGCTACCTGCTGCGAGCCAGAGAAGCCTTTCGGGCTTTGCGCCGGAGTGAAGCCAGGCTGACTCAGGCGCAAAGTATTGCCCATCTTGGAAACTGGGACTGGAACATCGTGGACAACAAGCTTGACTGGTCAGACGAAATCTATAGCATTTTCGGTCTTGAACCACAGGCATTTGGCAGAACCTTCGAGGCCTTCCTCAGATTGGTGCATCTTGAGGACCTGACAGATGTTGAAAATGCCATTGACAAGGCTTTGTATGAAAACAAGCCATACAGTATCGACCACCGCATTATCCTGCCGGATAAAACCGAGCGCACGGTTCATGCTCAGGCCCATGTGATTTTTGATGAAACCGGTAAACCGGTCAGAATGCATGGTATAGTACAGGATATAACCGAACATAAAAATGCCGAGGAAAAGATCCGGTTTCTTGCCTACTACGATGTCTTAACCGGTTTGCCCAACCGCCGGCTTTTTAAAGAATACTCCATTCAGGCGATCCGCATGGCACAACGTAATGGGACAAAGGTGGCTATAATATTTCTGGATCTGGATCACTTCAAACGCATTAATGATACACTTGGACACAATGCCGGCGATAAGCTTTTACAAAAGGTTTCTGAAAATATGATGGTCGTCCTTCGTACCTCAGACATCGTTGCCAGGGCAAACAGCGAAAGTCAGCCTGAGGCAGCGCTATCGCGGTTGGGCGGTGACGAATTTACAATCCTGCTCTCTGGTTTAACCGAAATGAAACATGCTGTAGTGGTAGCAAAGCGCATAATGAAATGCCTGGATCTGCCGGTGAAGGTTGCCGGTCAGGAATTGTATGTTACGGGCAGCATCGGAATTGCCGTCTACCCTGATGACGGCGAGGATATCAACACACTCTTAAAAAATGCAGATACCGCTATGTATCATGCAAAGAATGCGGGCAGAAACAATTTTCAATTTTACGCGAAATATATGAACGAACGTACGCTATCAAGGCTCAATATGGAGGCTAAGCTAAAGAAAGCGTTGGAGAGAAACGAATTTATACTCTATTATCAGCCACAGGTGGAATCCGCAACATCCACGATAGTTGGTGTAGAAGCGCTGATTCGCTGGGAACACCCGGAGATGGGGCTGGTATCCCCGAACGAGTTTATTCCTATTGCGGAAGAAACCAGACTGATTATCCCTATAGGGGAATGGGTGTTGCGAACAGCCTGTGCGCAGATGGCAGTTTGGCATAAAGCCGGTTTCAATAAGATACGCGTAGGAGTCAATCTGTCTTCCCTTCAGTTCAGACAAGGAAATATTGTCAAAACCATAAAAAATATTCTTGCTACTACGGGCTTAGATCCTCAGTATCTAGAACTTGAGCTTACAGAGAGCATGGTTATGCAGAACGTGGAGGAAACAATAGCTACGCTATGGCAACTGAAAGAAATGGGATTAAAGCTGTCGATTGATGATTTTGGCACCGGCTATTCCTCAATGAGCTACTTGAAGCGATTTCCGCTGGATACCTTGAAAATAGATCGAAGTTTTATTAAAGACATCATGACGGATTCTAGTGACGCAGCGATTACAAAGGCCACCATCGGCCTGGCACAAGGTTTGGAGCTGACAACGATTGCCGAAGGCATAGAAACAAAAGAGCAGTTGACATTTCTGCGTAAACAAGGCTGTGACCAAATTCAAGGCTATTTCATCAGTCGACCAGTGCCGGCCGAAAAAGTTGAGCAACTTTTTGCCAAAACATAACCCTGCGTTATGACGTGTTTTTCAAAAAACCCACTTCTCAATACTCTCAAACACGATCTTTATTTTGACAGGCTTTATACCGAATCAGAATTTAAATAATAGCAATTTTTCTTGACACTCAAGGGGTTGTAAACTATTACGGTCATAAAAAGTTCCTTGTGGGAGGTGACCAAGGGGCCCAAAGATAGAAAAGGGGAAATGTATGAAAGCTTCCCTTTTAATCGTAAAGAAAGGATATAGAAAGTGGAAATTATTGTATTATTGAAGCAGGTTCCGGCTACTGAGTCATTTATAGGGATTTCCGATGACGGAATATCCATAAAAACTGAAGATATCAAGTGGGTCATTAACCCCTATGATGAATTTGCGGTTGAAGAAGCTCTTCGTATAAAGTCAGTGAATGGAGGCACAGTTACGATTATTTCTACGGGGCCGGAAAGATCGGTTGAAACAATAAGAACCGCTTTGGCGATGGGGGCAGACAAAGGAATACTGATAAAAAATCCGGAAGCAGATAAGTGTGATGGGTTGTGTACTGCACGTATTCTTGCCGCAGCTCTGAAAAATATAAAGTTTGATCTCATTATTGCCGGCCAGCGAGCTGTTGATGATGATAATTTTCAAGTTGGAACAGCTCTATCGGAATTTTTAAGCATTCCAAATATTTCGCTTGTTGTAAAAGAGGAAATAGTTGATGGAAAAATCAGATGTTCCCGGACAGTCGAAGGTGGAATCGTAGTGCTTGAGGCTCCATTGCCGGTTCTTTTTACAACGCAGAAAGGGCTGAACGAACCGCGATATGCTTCTCTTCCGGGCATCATGAAGGCAAAAAGGAAGCCTATAGATATTAAGTCACTTTCAGATATAGGGATTGATGCTTCGGAGATCAACGAACCAATGGTAAAGATTGTGGCGATGAAACTTCCTGCGGAGAGAAAGGGCGGAACAATTATTAAAGGAGATTCTGCCGGATCAATTGCTGCAGAACTTGTTAAGGTTCTTCATGCGGAAGCAAAGGTTATTTAGAATTAGGAGATAAGCATGTCAAATGGAGTAATTGCGATAACAGAACAATCAGAAGGTGTTTTACGAAAAGTTGCCTGCGAAGCTCTAAGTGAGGGCAAACGCATAGCTGAGAGCCTGGGTTGCAGCCTTACAGCCGTAGTGCTCGGATCAGGCATGGAAAATGTCTCTGATGAACCCGGAAAATATGGAGCAGACAGAATAATTGTCGTTGATAACAAGGCGTTAAGTGAATACATGACCGATGCATATACTAATGTGATTGCTGATATTGTAAATAAAGAAAATCCGTCCGTACTGATTCTGGGGGCATCTTCTCAGGGTAAGGACTTATCCGCACGCCTGTCCGCACGTCTTAATGCTCCGCTGGCAATGGATTGCATAGCGGTACGCATTGAGAATGGAAATATGATTGCTGCAAGGCCAATGTATGGGGGAAAAATTATAGCGGATGTGGAATTACAGGGGAAGCCGCAGATTGTTGCTGTTCGACCGAATGCAATGAGCATTACCGAATCTTCCGGTGCCGGAGCAATAGAAAAACTTGATATAGATGCAGGTAAAACCGATCTGATATTTGTTGAAAAGCAATTGGATACCGGCAAGGTTGAACTTACAGAAGCGGATGTAGTTATATCGGGAGGCAGAGGAATGGGGGGAGCTGATTTTTCTGTGATAGAAGAATTGGCAGAATTGATGGGCGGTGCTGTGGGTGCATCGCGCTCTGCGGTTGATGAGGGATGGCGGTCTGTTTCAGACCAGGTTGGACAAACTGGCAAAGTTGTTTCACCCAATCTTTATATTGCCTGTGGAATATCAGGGGCAATACAACATCTCGCCGGCATGTCTACATCAAAAGTTATTGTTGCTGTAAACAAGGATGCTGAAGCGCCTGTATTTTCAAATGCTGATTACGGAATTGTTGGCGATTTATTTGAATATCTTCCTTTAATTACTGAAGAAATCAAGAAATTAAAGGCGAGTTGAGGTCATTCTTAAATTTAAGTGCCCGCCTGCCTCAGGTTAATCTCATAATTGAGTTTTCAAATATCCCTTCGTGTTTCCAATGAAACTGCATTTAGTAAGTTTAGGTTGTGCTAAAAATCTTATTGATAGTGAGATTATGCTGGGATGTCTTGTTGATGCAGGCTGGGCACTGACAGATAACCCTGCTGAAGCAGAGATAATAATTGTTAATACCTGCAGCTTTATCGAAGCGGCAGTCAATGAATCAATAGATACCATTCTTGAACTGGCAAAGTTTAAAACCGGTGCTTTTTGCCGGCATCTTGTCGTTACGGGATGTCTTCCTGAACGTTTCAGGGAAGAAATAGTACGTTCTCTGCCGGAGGTTGATATCTTCCTCGGTACAGGTGCTTTGGATAAAATTGTCCAGGCTGTTGAGGGTTCCCCAGGCTTTTCAAAATGTCTTTTGCCGAATCCTGATTTTTTGCCAATGCAGCGTAGGGATGCACACAGGGTTTGCAGTTCATCCCATATGGCATATATCAAAATTGCGGAAGGTTGCGGAAAGCATTGTACATATTGTATTATCCCTAAGCTGCGAGGGAAATACAGAAGTCGTAACCATAAAGATATTATCGCTGAAGCTCGCTGTCTTGTTTTGTCGGGCGTAAAAGAACTGATAATTGTTGCCCAGGATACAACAAGCTATGGAAATGATCTAAACAAGTCCGTTGGCCTGAGCGGGCTGCTTGAAAGTATTTCATATATTTCTGAAGATGTGTGGATAAGGCTTTTGTATGGACATCCGGAAAGCATAGATGAATCTGTTATAAAAACTATTGCAAAACACGATAATCTTTGCAGTTATTTTGACATTCCAATACAGCATGTCAGTAGTTCTGTTTTAAAAAGAATGGGTCGAAAATATACACGGGATGATTTATACAGGCTGTTTGAAAAAATTAGAGAGACAGCTCCTGATTGTGCATTGCGAACAACAGCTATAGTGGGCTTTCCAGGAGAAACAGACAAGGAATTTCAACAATTATTTGATTTTGTAGAAGATATTTGTTTCGATAACTTTGGTGTTTTTATATATTCCGATTCCGAAGATTTGCTATCTCACAAACTTTCCAGCCATGTTCCGAAAAACATAGCAAAAAAAAGACATGACCGGCTGATGTCTCGCCAGGCAGATATATCTCTAAAAAATAATCAAAAGTATATAGGAAGAGTTCTGCGGGTTTTAATGGAAGAGAAATCAAAAGACAATCTATTTATCGGTCGAACATGTTTTCAGGCCCCGGAAGTAGATGGAATTACATATATTAATTCAAATCAGTTGCAGCCGGGCAGATTTGTCAACATAAAGATTACAGACGCTTTTGAATATGATTTAACAGGGAAAACAGTATGAGCAATCTGAAAAATAAAATACTTTCCACAGTGCGTGAAGATCTTGCGGAAATTGAACACGCACTTAGGCAGAATCTAAATCCGTATCTTGATCTAATTTCAGATGTTGCGAGTCATGTATTGTTTTCAGGAGGCAAGAGATTAAGGCCTTTGCTGATGATTCTTTCGGCAAGAATTTGTGGATATAAAGGAGACATGGATAAAACTTATTCCACAATTTTTGAATATTTACATGCCGCCACCTTGCTGCATGACGATCTTATTGATGGAGCGACTTTGCGGCGAGGGAAGCCTGTTGCACATTCAATATGGGGAAATTCTATTACGATTCTTACCGGAGATTTTCTTCTTGCGCGTTCACTTTCAATCTCGGTTAAAACAGGGCTCATCAAAGTAATTCAAATTATGACGAAAATAACTGAGGATATGTCCCAGGGAGAAATACACCAGTTAACAAGAATGGGAAACTTGGACCTGACGGAAGATGAGTATATGGAAATAATCCGGCGCAAGACTGCTGTACTTATACAGGGAGCATGCCAGACAGGCGCCCTTATTGCAGATGCTTCGGAAAAAGAGGAAAAAACTCTTGCAGAATACGGCTTTAATCTGGGGATTGCTTTTCAGATGGCGGATGATCTGCTTGACTATACATCGGATACAAGCATTCTTGGGAAAGAGGTCGGAGCAGATCTGAAAGAAGGAAAACTCACACTTCCTGTAATCTATTCTTTAAAAAAAGCTGATTCAGAAGACAGGGTCATTATGGAAAAAATAATTACAGATAAAAATTTTTCTTTTAATGATTTTGAACTATTGATAGAATTATTAAAAAAATATGGCGGACTTGAATATACAAAAAAACTTGCATCAAAATATATTGAAAAAGCAAAAAACTCTATTTTGTTTTTTGAACCTTCTGCAACAAAAGAGTTGCTTCTAAATATAGCTGATTATGCTCTGGTTCGTGAGGCTTAATTATATGTATTTTTCTTCATTGATTCGAAGATTGCTTTTTACAGTTTTTATACTTTCAGTTGCCACAAACTTGTCAGGTATTGTTAATGCCGGGGAAAATACTTCGGAAAAAATTATTGAAGTGATAGGAACGAGTACAATTCGAGGCAGTGATGTTGCAAAAGCGAGGGATCAGGCGATTAAAAACAGCCTGGTTTTTGCTGTTGAGCTCGCTGTTACGGATCTTTTGCCCATTGAGTCGCTGATACAGAATTTTAAAACATTAAATGAAATTTTTTATGATAACTCTTCAAGATTTGTGGGATACTACAAAGTCCTTACGGAATTGAGATCCGGAAAAACGTACAGAGTACTTGTTCAGGCGACAGTATCAACCTTTGTAATTAAGCAGCAGTTGATGAGCTCAGGCATAAAAATTCGCAAAAAAATCATGCCAGACATACTTTTTTTTATTGCAGAACAGAATCTTGATGACATCTTGCCGCAGTACTGGTGGACGGAATATCTATCTGTTGTGAGAAGTTATTCAGAGATTGCCATGGCAGAGGGTATGCTTAGAAATGGATTTTTTGTAATTGATCAAAAAAGTGTAATTAAAAATGAAGAATTTGAAGCAATAAAATACAAACCCTATCTTAGTAACGAGGAGGCAGTCAGGCTTGGAAATAGTTTACATGCAGATATAGTAATAGCAGGAAGATCTAAAGCCGATATAGCTCCGAATACTATGGGAGAAAATATAAAATCATTTATTGGTATTGTGTTTGCCCGTGCATTACGGACAGATACAGGAAAAGAAATTGCTTCTACCACGCAGACAGCGGTTTCTGTTAATCAAGATGATATCGCAGGTGGAAGGGATGCACTTTCAAATGCAGGATACCTTGCGGGCAGGGAACTGGCTTCACAAATAGCTATTATTTGGCAGCAAGAAGTTAAGAAGAGCCTTTCAACGGTAGAGATTATTGTTGAAGGTACAAGGTATTTGTCAAACTTTGTTATTTTTCGCAGCGTATTGAATGAAATCCCTGGAGTTGTTACAGCGCAAACAAGCGAAATGAAAGCTGATGAGGCAACCATAATTGTAACTTTCAAGGGAAATGCAAAGGAACTTGCGGATGCTTTGATGTCGAAAAATTTTGAAACATTTGGTATAAATATTTACGAAGTTTCCCAGAATCATTTAAGGATCAGACTTATTTAAGGAACGTGGACGAAATAACTTCCCCAAATCTATGTGCCTGCTTGTGGAAGTTATTTCGTCCACGTTCCTAATTGGAACATCAACTAAATTGACCATAAACATTCCTAATAGTTTAACGCTTGGCAGAATACTGCTAACTCCTCTTTTTGTTATTTTTCTGCTGAAAGATTTATTATCATTTGCTCTTTTGGTTTTTACCATAGCTGCTATAAGCGATGGTTTAGACGGGCTTTTTGCAAGATATTTTGATCAGCATACAGAACTTGGGGCTTACCTTGATCCTATAGCGGATAAGCTTCTTTTAGCTTCGGCTTATGTAAGCCTGGCAATTCTTAAAGTAGTACCTGGCTGGCTGACAGTTATCGTAATAAGTCGTGACATAGTGATACTGCTGGGAGTTACTATTTTTGCAATGACTAATATTAAGTTTGATGTAAAGCCGAGCATAGCCAGTAAATGTACTACCGTTGCCCAGCTTTCCACAGTCTTTGTAGTCCTTCTCAATCCAACGTTTCCTGATTTTTATATGATTCAATGGTCATTATACTGGCTCACGGCAGGGCTTACAATAATATCAGGCCTTCATTATATTTATATAGGCATGAATATTATTCAGGATGTTTCGGAAAAAAATCAGGCGCAAAAATAATCCGAGGGTAGGGGGATCAGCTTTCAACAGCCTGTCAAAAGAATTCCGGAGGCTACTATGGCAAAAAAGATGAGAGTTCACGCAATAATAAGCGGCAGGGTTCAAGGGGTTTTTTTTAGAATGGAAACAAAACGTGCGGCAGACAACTGCAAAGTTTTGGGATGGGTAAGAAACAAAATAGATGGAACAGTTGAAGCTGTTTTTGAAGGTAATGAAGAGAATGTAAACTCAATTCTTGGATGGTGCAAGGACGGCCCGCGCCTTGCTGATGTTGAAAAAGTGGATGTAACACCGGAAGACTATAAAGGTGAGTATTCTGAATTTAAACTCAGATACTAAGCGACTCGTTCAAAAATAAAAGCGGTTTAACTTTGATAAATTCAATAAACCGCTTTTATTTTTTACAGTATAGGAATTTCTATTTTTTAATCAATTTCATTACGATGTTAATAGCTGATAGCTAACAGCCTGCACCGAAGGTGCGTTAGTTCAGATTGAACTATATGGCTTCTTTTAGTTTCTTTCCGGGCCGGAACTTAACGACATTGCATGCCTTGATTTTAATCGGGTCACCTGTTTGAGGATTACGGCCTTTACGAGCTTTTCTGCGGACTTTTGAAAAAGTTCCAAATCCTACAAGAGTAACTTTACCGTCTTTTTTCTTTAGCGCCTTTGTTACACCATCCATGAAAGCATTTAGTGCACTTGATGCTGCGACCTTGGGAATGCCTGCGTCTTCCGCCATTTTCTCTACTAATTCTGCTTTTGTCATACTTACTCTCCTCTTTGTTGGTGTTGATTAATAATACAATAGCCCTTGTTATCAGCGCCATCGCCTTTATTGTCAGCTCAATATAGCATGATTTTTCTAATGTCAACACAAATTAGCATTATATAAGACTTTCCATATAATATTTAGCGTTAACTTGCTGTATGGTTATATCTGAAGGTAGCTAATCATTTAGAAAAGAGCGTCCACAAATTCTTTTGCATTAAAATCTTGCAGATCATCTATATTTTCGCCAATACCAATATACTTCAGTTGAATTTTGAGAGTGTCGCAAATACTTATAACAATGCCGCCTTTTGCAGTTCCATCAAGCTTTGTAAGCGCTATCCCTGTTACCCCAAGTGCCTCATCAAACAGGTTGGCCTGAGACAAAGCATTTTGACCCGTTGTCGCATCAAGAACTAAAATAATTTCATGCGGTGCGCCGGCCAGCTTTTTCGAGACGATTCGTTTAATTTTTTTAAGTTCTTCCATAAGATTTATTCTGGTATGAATTCTTCCTGCAGTATCTACAAGAACGATATCCACATCCCTTGCAATAGCGGCTTCAATACCGTCATAAGCTACAGAAGCAGGGTCAGCATTCTCCCTGTGCTTTACTATTTGAGCGCCTGCCCTGTCAGCCCATATCTCAAGCTGTTCAACAGCCGCAGCCCTGAAAGTATCGGCAGCAGCTATCAATACTTTTTTTCCTTCCGAATTGAATTTTGCTGCAAGTTTTCCGATTGTGGTTGTTTTGCCGACACCGTTCACACCAATCACCATTATTACTCTGGGCTTAGCGGCAGCAGCTTCAGGGGGTTGCTTTGGTGTTTGTAAATTAAGAATTGAAAATATTTCCTCTTTCAAAACATCCTTTAACTGGTTTGCGTCAGCTATTTTATAAGATTTTTTTGAAATTTTTTGAATAAAATCCATTGAAAGTTGCACGCCGATATCAGAAGTTATCAAAAGCTCTTCTAATTCTTCTAATAAACTGTCATCAATTTTTCTTTTTCCTGTAAAGAGATCATCTATGTCTGTTGAAAGAATTTCGCGGGTTTTGGAAAGACCTTTTTTTAAACGTTCAAAAAAAGATGTTTTTTCCGACAAGTCTGAATCATCCTGTTTTTCTTTTTTTTCATCAAAATCTTTTTTCTTCTTGAACCAGCTAAGTGCCATAAGTCACCTCAATATTAAGGAACGTGGACGAAATAACTTTCCCAACTATGCATCACAGCTTCAGGCTGCCTTTGCCTAATTTCAAATCCAGCCTCAAATCCCAAAAATATTGAAATAGCTCGCTATTCCATCAACTTTTGTGATTTGAGATCAAATAAATTCGACCCAAATCTGTGCGCCTACTTGGGGAAGTTAATTCGTCCACGTTCCTAAGTTAAATTAACTGAAACCACCTTTGAAACCCCTTTTTTTTCCATGGTAATACCAAACAGGGTGCTGGCAAATTCCATGCTTTTTTTATTATGAGTTATCATGATAATTTGAGATTTTTCTCCTATAATTTTATTTAGATCCTTTCCCGGCGTAAACTTCTTTTGATCAGAAACCCACTTGACTGCTTTCCTGATTTCTTCACCTTCCGGTTGAATACTCATGCTTTTTATCCTCAACTACTCAACAACTTGACCAATCAACTACAATACAGGCTTTTTCTTGTGAAAATTTGTTGCCTGCTCAAAATTATATGCCACTTTAATCATCTTTTCCTCATTAAAATGTTTCCCCATTATCTGAAGACCTATCGGAAGTCCACAGGAAGAAAATCCGCATGGAACCGACATGCCGGGTATTCCTGCAAGATTCGCCGAAAGAGTAAATATATCGGATAAATACATTGTCAGAGGATCTTCTGTTCTTGCCCCTATTTTAAAGGCCGGCGTCGGCGCCACAGGAGATAATAATACATCACAGGATTGAAACGCTCTTTTAAAATCTTCTGTAATCAACGTGCGTACCTGAGAAGCCTTTCTGTAATATGCATCGTAATAACCGGAAGAAAGACAGTATGTTCCTATTATGATACGACGCTTGACCTCGGAACCAAACCCCATTGATCTTGTGCTTTTGTACATCTCTATAAGATCATTCTTGTATTTATCTCTTAAACCATACTTTACACCATCAAATCTTGCAAGATTCGAACTGGCCTCTGAGGGAGCAATAACATAATAGACAGCAAGCGCATATTCTGTATGTGGAAGAGAGACTTCCACACATTCAGCACCAAGGTCTTCAATGGTCATTACTGCATTTTTTACTGCTTCTGAAACTTCAGCATCCAGTCCAGACAACTCATTATATTCCTTTGGAATACCGATTTTAACGCCCGTTAATCCTTTGTTAAGAAATGTTGTATAATCAGGCACATCCATCGGCACTGATGTGGAGTCTCCTTTGTCATGACCGGAAATAGCATTTAACAATACAGCACAATCTGTAACATCCTTTGTCAGAGGGCCAATCTGGTCAAGCGAAGAAGCAAAAGCTACAAGGCCAAAACGGGAAACTCTTCCATATGTCGGTTTCATGCCGACCACTCCGCAGTGAGATGCCGGCTGCCTTATTGATCCGCCTGTATCTGAACCGAGGGAACCCAAACACATATCAGCAGCAACTGCTGCGGCTGACCCTCCGCTTGAACCGCCGGGAATACATGATAAATCCCATGGATTATGTGTCAGTTTAATGCTTGAGTGCTCTGTAGATGAACC
>DAOWEW010000128.1 GCA_030638305.1 Desulfobacteraceae bacterium | reverse complement strand
TTTATGAAGTATCAGAGAAATAAAGCTGATAAGAATCATTGTTGCGGATATGTAGAATGCCAGCCTGCTTTTTCCTATAAAATTCAAATTTATGTCGGATTTTATAAACCGCATATTTAGATATATCCTTTAAAGATAATTGGTTCAGGGATTCATGGTTCAGGGTCAGCTTGAGTGATTTGTCAGGCGTTTTTTATCGCCTGTCATGGTTCCGACCGCCCTAAGTTTGGTTTGTAGAGATGCATACCACCGGGGGAGATCGGTGATCGAATGAACCAGTCAGAATATTGTCTGAAGTATGACTCTATTTGGTCGCGGGAGAGTCCCGAAGACCTTTCAATTCCTCCCAATGAGCGCCAATCATTATGAGATAATCCAAATGATCGAAGAATTTTCTGCCCAATAGGATCGTTGAACGGATTATTTATCAGCATATGTCCTCCTATGAAGTTTTATCGCCTCTGATGCATTCCTGCTTGATCCTTTTATATAGAATATCCTCGACAGTATCTTTGAACGCAGGACTTTCCAAATATTCCTTGATGGCATGGGTTGTTTCAATCAGCAAAAGAGCCAATGCGAAGAAGATTAAAGGGTTTCTAATCTGAGCCAATATCGCAGTTCTCTCATTCTTTTTTATCATAAAAATATCTCTTTGCCGAAAACGTCACGGTTGCGTCAATGAAAATTTAACACGCCTAACAGGAATTACTGATTTCTGCAAGGTCATGCAGGTCACATTGTTGGGTTTCGCTCAGCTCAACCAAATCCCTGACTCCTGGCTCCTGGCTCCTGCTTTACCTATATACTCACGCTTTTAATTTTTCTATTTATCAGAAAATAATCAAAAATAAGTCTGGTAAAGATAAGTGCTGTAAACAGGCTTGCCAATACGCCAAGACTCAGTGTTACGGCAAAACCTTTTATCGGCCCTGTTCCAAACTGAAATAGAACAAGAGCTGCGATAAGAGTTGTTACGTTTGCGTCAAGAATAGTAAGGATAGCTTTACTATAACCTGAATTTACAGCAGCTCTCTGAGTTTTGCCCAGATTCATTTCTTCTCTGATACGTTCAAATATCAAAACATTGGCATCAACCGCCATTCCTATAGTTAATATGATTCCTGCAATACCCGGAAGAGTTAAGGTGGCCTGAAATGCTGCGAGTCCCCCGGCAATCAGAACAATGTTAAGAATAAGTGCAATGTTTGCTATAAGGCCTGAAACCTTATAATATACAATCATAAACAGCAGAACGAGTATACCCCCGATGTACATGGAGGTAAGTCCTTTTTGTATTGAATCAGCCCCAAGAGAGGGGCCTACAGTTCGTTCCTCAATGATTTTAACCGGAGCCGGCAAAGCTCCGGCCCGAAGAACAATTGCAAGGTCATGCGCTTCTTCTGTTGTAAAATTGCCTGTAATGCGTGCTTCGCCGCCACTAATTTTTTCCTGAATAACAGGTGCGGAATAGACTTTATTATCCAGAACTATGGCAAGTCGTTTTTTTACATTTTCTTCTGTTACTTTTCCGAAAATTCTGGCACCCTTTTTATCGAAAGTAATGGAAACATATGGCTCATTAAACTGGGAGTCTATTTGCACTCTCGCATCCGTCAGGTATTCACCGGTTAGAAGAGTTCGTTTTTTTACAAGGTAGGGAGACCTTATGATACGTTCTACCGAAGTGTCCTCATTGTCCTGATAAAGAAGTTCGCTGCCTGCCGGTATATCCCCTTTTAAAGCAGCATCCAGGTTATGAGCTTCATCCAGCAATTTAAATTCCAGCAGAGCTGTTTTACCAATTAACCCTTTTGCTCTTTGTGTGTCTTTGATGCCCGGGAGTTGGATAAGAATTCGTTTTTCACCCTGGCGACGTATATCGGGCTCATTTACGCCGAACTGATCAATACGATTTCTTATTGTTTCAAGTGCCTGTTCGGCCGCCAGTTTTTTTATATGATGAGTTTCATCTTCCGGCAAATTCAATATCATGGTAAGTATTTCATGATCAGTTGATTTTGAAAGAACTCGCAAATCATTAAGTTCATTATCCAGTAATTTGTCAAAACTCAGGATATTGTTGTCGCCACGTATTTTAAGTGATATTTTGGTATTTTCTATCCTGTCTATTCCAACGTACCTTATATTTTTTTTCTTTAAAAGACTGCGGAGTTCATAGGTCATACGTTCTATTGTACTTTCAACTGATTTCTCAGTATCCACTTCAAGTACAAGGTGCATTCCTCCCTGAAGATCTAATCCAAGATTTATCTTCTTGTGCGGCCACCAATCTTGATTTATTGCAGGAAGGATATAAATAATTGCAGCTATAATAACCGCAAAGACTATCATTACTCGCCATGAAAAGTTCTTCAATTGGACATTCCCTTCAAAAGGTTCAGGGTTCAAGGTTCAGGGTTCAGGGTTCAGGGTTTTCTTGTTCCCACGCTGGAGCATGGGAACCAGGCAACTCAAAACCATGCCTGAACGAAGTTTTAGTTCAGGCATTTCAGGCACTTTGGCTCACTTCAGGCACTTTTCGTTTACATTCCTTAACCAGGCTTGTTCTCAACAGATGGCTGAGATTGGGAAGGTTGATTTAGCGCAGCTATATTCCCGCGATTTATTTTTATTCGAACTTTATCTGATATTTCCACTGTTACTACGGTATCATCTGCACTTGTAATTCTTCCATGAATACCACCACTTGTTACTACGCGGTCTCCTTTTTTCAGAGCACTTATCATTTCACGATGTTGTTTGGTTTTTTTCTGTTGGGGCCGGATGAGCAGAAAATAGAATATGGCAAACATAATAATCAGTGGAATAAATGCTGTAAACCCACCTGATTGCGCTCCGCCTGCTGCTCCACCCTGACCCATTGCAAATGCTATACTAATCACAATTAACCTCCATGTTTTAAATTAACGCACCTTCGGTGCGAATATAAGTGCCTAAAGTGAGCTAAAGTGCCTAAAGTTAAGGAATGCGCCTTCGGCGCTACCAATTTTAATTTTTTTCACCATACAACTTTGCTCACTTTGTTTCTATCTGAACTTATAACCAAGCCCTGAAAATCTATAGCCACGCCAAAGGCGTACCACAACTTTAGACATTTTAGGCACTTTAATATACTTTAGCACTTTTTTATTTAATCGTTCCAGACCATTTCAGTAGTGCCTGTCACACTTGTAATTACAATTTTTATATTTGAGCAGGTATCATCAATTATGTTTTTGCCGGTTCCAGGCAACGTTACGGGGAATCTGACAAGATAAATTGATTCCCAGGTATTAATATATGGAAAAAAGTGAATAATTACTGCATCAATCTTTTTAATTTTCCTTATCTCAAGCGGTATTATCTTTTTTTTATTACCCGCGTTAAGATATATTTTCCATATTGAGTTTTTTTTATTAAAATCATTCCATTCTTTATCCGGCACGTATGCAGCCATTATAAAATCGTTGTATGTTAAAGAAGCTTCTTTTTGATCTTTTATAAGTTTTTTCTTTTCTTTTCTGCCAAGCTTATAAGTTCTAGCATACTCCTTTGCGTATGCATCTCTGTATTCAGACGATTTGAAAGTAACTGAAGCCATCAGCTCAAGATCAAGGCCTCTATATATGGAAGCTTCACGCGTCCATTGCATTAGTACTGCTTTGTAAGCGCTTCCCTGGTATGGATCGGATGATGCTTCAAATTGCTTGACTGATGAGACGAGCTGACATCCCTGACATGCTGCAAGGATAACTATCAGCAAAATACTTTTTAAGAAATAGTTAGTTTTCATGGCCAAATACACGGTCAAAGATTACGCCAATATACTTTAAATGATAGTTAACGTCAAATATCTCTTCAATTTTTTTCTTGTCTAAGTGTGCGCATATATTTTTATCTTCTTTTATCAGCTCTTTGAAAGACTTTTTCTCTTTCCACACACGCATTGCCTGCCTCTGAACCATTTCATATGCCTCTTCACGGGTTACTCCCGATTCGGCGAGTGCGAGAAGTATCTGTTGAGAAAAAATAAGACCATTCAGCATTTGGAGATTTTCTCCCATTCTTTTGGGATAAACAACCAGATTATCAATCAAACCTTTGAGCCTGTTCAGCATGTAATCAATAAGTATTGTACTGTCAGGGGCAATTATTCTCTCAACAGATGAGTGGCTTATATCTCTTTCATGCCAGAGAGGGATGTTCTCCAGAGCAGCCATGGCATTAGATCTGATGACCCGTGCAAGGCCGCAAAGGTTTTCAGATCCTATCGGATTCCTCTTGTGAGGCATGGCTGAAGAACCTTTCTGTCCTTTTGAAAAATACTCTTCTGCCTCAAGAACTTCCGTTCTTTGCAGATGCCTGATTTCAATGGCCATCTTTTCGATTGAAGATGCCATGATAGCGAGTACTGTAAAATATTCGGCATATCGGTCTCGTTGTATGATTTGAGTTGAAGCAGGGGCTGGTTTGAGATCCAGTTTTTTGCAAACATATTCTTCAATTTCAGGTGGAGTATTAGCAAAAGTACCTACGGCTCCTGAAAATTGACCGAAACTGATATTTTCGACAGCGCGCTCAAATCTTTTTTTGTTGCGTTGCATTTCATCATACCAAACCGCCAGTTTCAGGCCGAAAGTAACAGGTTCTGCATGAATTCCGTGAGATCTTCCAACCATAACGGTATCTCTGTGTTCAAAGGCTCTTTTCTTAATTATATTTAACAGGTTTTCGCAGTCTTCTATAATAATTTCCCCGGCTTTTTTGAGAAGACAGGCCATGCTTGTATCAAGAATGTCGGAAGATGTAAGCCCCATGTGGATATATCTTGAGTCAGGCCCGACATGCTCAGCAACATTTGTAAGGAAAGCTATTACGTCATGTTTGGTCTCAGCTTCTATTTCTTCTATCCTTTTAACGGAGAACCCGGCTTTTTGCTTTATATTGTTAAACGCTTTTTGGGGAATCATTTTGTTTTGCGCCATGGCTTCACAGGCTAAAATTTCAACTTTCAGCCATGTGTTATACTTGTTTTCATCAGTCCAGATATTGCCCATAATACTTCTTGTATATCGTTTTATCATTTGTTGCTTTGGCTCCTACTCGTAGTTTATATGCTTCGTCAGTTATTTCGTCCACGTTCCTAACATGTTTTGATCAACCGTGAACTGTAAACCGTAAACTATTATCCTATCCCGTTACTGATCAACATGTATCCAGAGAGTTTCTCCGTCAAACTGGATGCGACTTGTATCATTGTAATCAATCCTGTCCAAAAAAGCAAAAATCTGATCCATATTATAAACAACTACTTTGCTTACAGGATATATCAGATTAATATTTACAGCAATTTTACGTTCTTTGATGTTATAAATGGTAACAATTTTTTCGGAAAATTTTAAGATTTTGCCGATTCCTGAACTAAAGCCCTTTTTGTTCGGCTCGTCGGCAAGTGGGGCAAGGTCAATTTCCTTGTGATCAAAGTAATCTTTTAAAAATTTAAAGTGTATATTCCAGATGTTGTCTTCAGGTTTGACCACATATATTCCGAATGCTCTTATTTTGTCATCCGGCAGATTCAGCGCACCTATCTCCTTTTCAACAATATCACCGCTTTTAATATATATCTTGTCCAGAATTTCCTGCATGGGAATTGTCGAATCACCTATTTTAAGAGATTCATTAGATTTTACTATGAAATCAATACCTTCTTCCATCCCATATTGTATTTTACGCTTTTGGGTAAGTATTTGAAGCTCTTTATCATTTTCCAGTTTGTTGTAGTCTATTACAGACCCGGATTTTACAGGAACATGAACTTTTTCCGGCAAGTTTTTTTCAACAGGCACGGTTGCTTTCCGCATTAAAAACAAGCCTGCTACAGCTATTACAGCAGAAACAGCACAAACTATGATAATAATGGCAATCTTGTTTGATTTATCTATATCTTTTTTACGCATAATTTTTCCACCATAAAATAATAATCAATAAAAAAGAGTGTCAATTTTAGGGGGGTTCTATTTTGAACTGATGATCTTGCTGTCTCCGAAAAGCAAGGTGCTGTCGCCTTTTATTGATATTGAAAGATTACGCCTTAACTCAAGGTCAATTATTTCTTTTCTTTTATTATTCAGAAGATAATCAGCTACCTCAACATGGACTATACCGGTTACTTTGGGACTTTCTTTTTTTAAAGTTTCGATGCTGAGTTTTCTCAAAAAAGCAAGAGCCAAAGTTTCAGGAGATGGAGTTATGCCTTTTCCATGGCAATATTTGCAGGCTTCAAAGCCGCTGTATCTAATAGATGGTCTGATCCGTTGCCTCGACATTTCCAGCAATCCAAACTTGGAAATTTTTCCGACTTTTGTTTTTGCCTTATCTATCTTTAGATGGTTTTTCAACGTTCCTTCTACTTCTGATTTGTGCTTTTGGTCTCTCATGTCAATGAAATCCAACACAACAAGACCGCCCATATCTCGCAGACGCAGTTGACGGGCAATTTCTTCGGCTGCTTCAATGTTGGTCTGCAAGGCAGTTGCCTCAATAGATTTTTTTTTGGTTGCTTTGCCTGAATTAACATCAATAGCGACTAAAGCTTCGGTTTGTTCTATTACAATTGATCCACCTGATTTCAGGTTAACTCTGTTTTTATATATAGAAGCAATCTGGTCTTCAAGCTGGTATTTTGTAAATATAGGTTTTTCACCCTTATATAATTTAACAATTTGGGTATGTTTGGGAGATATGATTTTAATAAAATCTTTAACTTCATTGTAAACTGAGAGGTTATCAATAAGAATTTCATTAATATCCGTAGTAAAATAGTCCCTCATAGATCTTAAAACAAGATTTTGTTCTTTAAAGAGAAGTGCCGGAGCTTTTTCCTTCACTATCTGACTTTTAATATTTTTCCACAGCCTGAAAAGATAATTCAAATCTTTAGAAAGTTTTGTTTTTGTACAATTTATTCCAGCAGTTCTTACAATAAGCCCACATCCTTCAGGGATGTTAAGCTCGGATAGAATTTTTTTCAGACGATTCCGTTCATCTTCATTGTCTATTTTTCGTGAAATCCCCCGCTGTTCACTTCCCGGCATAAAAACCAGGAATCTTCCAGGAAGAGATATAAATGTTGTAAGCATGGCTCCTTTTTTCATGAAGGGGTCTTTTATTACCTGTACAATCAGTTCCTGCTCTTTTTTAACGATATTTGATATGGAAGCTCCTCCGGTATAATTATCTTGAAAGTAATCGCTGTGGATTTCATTTTTCTGAAGAAATCCATGTCGTTCTGCTCCATAATCAACAAATGAGGCCTGGAGACTAGGCTCAACTCGAGAAATGATTGCTTTATATATATTACCGTGTGTAATTTTTTTCGAGGCGCTTTCGATATGAAATTCTTCAAGTTTGGTATCAACTACTTTTGCAATCCTGCATTCTTCAGGATCTACTGCATTTATCAGAACCTTGCTAATCATATATAATTTTTATCCTTAAACTTTAGACGCGCTATGCACGTTAGCTCACTTTAGGCACTTTTTACTCATCAACTATCCTGTCATACCGAATTTATTAAGCAAAAAATGGAAATTCCTATACTATTAAATTATTTACTTATGTTCCAAATACTGCCCTCCTTCCCCATTCTTAAGGAACGTGGACGAATTAACTTCACCAAGTAGGCACACAGATTTGAGATCGGGCAAAGGCGGCCTGAAGTTGTGATGCATAGTTGGTGAAGTTATTTCGTCCACGTTCCTAAGTTTCTCTCAATAAAACTCAATCTCCTCTGCTTTCAACTCTTTCAACCTCTCCTCATGTATTGAACTTTGAAATTATTGCTTCGGGATCAAGCGCTCCTACACAAAACGATAACAAAATGATATTTTGTTTTATACTGAATCCTTAGAAACATTTTTTTGATTGAATATGCAATTGTCCTGTGCAAGTCAAACTATTTCTGAAGGGTGATTTTCTAATTGATGTGCCTATCCATCCCGCATGATTGCGTTGCTCGTAGGTTAAATAGCCCGCTATTCTCGGATGCTTTGACACCTGAAGATGTTTATAGTGACTTGTGGTCATAACCAATTGAATATATACATTTTTTAGAAATACAAAAGTTAGATCATGGCTAAGTTTTGATGGGTTTTTAACTGATGATTGGCATAGAAAATTTGTAAATTCAAACTGATTTCAAAGAACGCATCATAATTGTTGAAAAAAATAATTATATATTTTTTTCAATCTATGATACCTCATGCTGAACATATATATACTTTGAGATAGCAAAATTGACCAAAAAATCCATAATAGCAGCAACTTATATTGTTTTATCGAAATTATTCAAGAGTAAACTCTGAAAGTTGTTGAACGATTTTTTACTCACTCTGCACTGATCTCTTTTCTTACGCATCAATATATTGGCACATTTCTTCGCAAAAAATTGCTCAACTTAATTTTAAATAAGGACCGTGGACAAATTAATTTCCGTAAGTAGGCGCACAGATTTAGGTCAGGTTTGTTCGATCTGCCCGATTTGAAATAGGCACAAAAGTCGCAGGAATAGCAAGCTATTTCAAGATTTTTGTGATTGTAGATCGGGCAAAGATGGGCATGATGCTGTGTGATGCATAGTTGCGTAAGTTATTTCGTCCACGTTCCTAAAAGGTTGTCAGAAAATCAGATCAAAGGAGAAATGTTTTATGAAAAATCTATTTTTTAAAGTTGCCCGGAGAAAAGCACTAATTCGTTTTTTTATCTTTCTTTTTATATGGCTACTGACCGGATGTTCTGACAGCAGCTCTTCGGATCCCGAAGTGCTGCAAGGAAGTTTTATAGATGGCGCTGTGGAAGGTTTGGACTATGCAACGAGATCACAACAAGGCATAACCGATGCTGACGGAACCTTCAAATATATTGAAGGAGAAGAGGTTACATTCAAGCTCGCTGATATTGTTATTGGCAAAGCAGTTGGAGATGATATACTCACTCCAATCAATTTGGTCGAAGGGGCTGATGATGAAACTGATCCAGAAGTAACTAATATATGCAGACTCCTGCAAGCATTGGATGAAGATGGAAATCATGAAAATGGGATTCAGATATCTGAAGCTGTTCGAAGTGAGGTGCAAGGATCAGGCATTGATCTGACACTTCCAGTTTCTGAATTTGAAAATGCGCCATCTGTATCGAATCTGCTTGATCGCTTAATCTCTTCCGGACTCCTCAACGATGATACCACAAAAAAGTTACCGGATATTCATCATGCACGACGAAATTTCAGAATTGCTATGGAAAAGCATGGTTTGATATCTGCTGTTACACCAAAAGGAGTATATATAGATCCGAACGGAGCAGTGGATGATGACCTGTCCGATGATATTGATATAATTGCTCAACGAACTCAGGCAACTGTGCTTGATGGGCATGATAACATACTGAAATCTTTTGTTACGGATCATAACAGTTTTTGTTTTAAATTGTATCATGCGCTCCGACAAAGCGATAATTTTTTCTTCTCACCATACAGTACTTCATCGTCTATTGTTATGATGTTCGCTGGTGCCCGCGATGAAACATCCAACCAAATAGCCGAAGCCGCACATTTCAATATTGAACAAAAGCTGTTGCACAAAGCTTTTAATACTCTTGATGTTTTAATCAATTCTCCGCAGCCAGACGAAACTGATAATGTGTCAACTTTTACAAGC
>DAOWEW010000167.1 GCA_030638305.1 Desulfobacteraceae bacterium | reverse complement strand
TGAGGAGGGTAGTAACCTGTCTTGCATTCGGAGCAGATTGTCCGCACCAGACGTTGTGCCTGGCAAGCCAGGAGAGAGGAAGATAGGAGATAAGGCTCAATTCCCATTTCAAGAAGTCGTGTGATAGCGCTGGGACTATCGTTTGTATGAAGCGTTGAAATAACCAGATGACCGGTCAGTGATGCCTGAATTGCGATCTCGGCAGTTTCCCTGTCTCTGATTTCGCCCACCAGGATGATGTCCGGGTCTTGCCTGAGGGCATGTTTTAAAAACCTGGCAAAGGTAAGACCGATGAGTTCCTTTACCTGGCTTTGAGTTATATTATCTAACTGATATTCTACGGGATCTTCAATTGTGATAATATTTTTTTCACTGCTGTTGAGAGTGGTTATCGCTGAATAGAGGGTCGTGGTTTTTCCGCATCCGGTTGGGCCGCAGACTAAAATAAGACCATAGGGTTTCTTTAGAACTGACTTGAATTGATTTAGTATCTTAGTGTCAAAACCCAACTTATTGATATCCAGGAGGGCTTTATTTTTATCCAGAATCCTCAAAACCACCTTTTCGCCATGAATGCTCGGCATAGATGAGAATCTAAGATCAATTGTCCGGCCATCCACATTAACCTGAATGCGACCGTCTTGAGGAATACGCCTTTCCGCTATGTCAAGATTAGCCATAATCTTGAGTCTGGAAACAACGGGTGGATGCATTTCCATTTTAAGTGACATGAATTTATACAAAAGCCCGTCAATTCGAACCCGCACTTGACACAGTAGTTTTTGAGGTTCAATGTGTATGTCGCTTGCCCTGTCTCGGATAGCCCTCAGAAGTATCTTGTTAGTCAGGTTGATTATCGGGCTTCCCTCTGCCATTTCAGCGAGTTCATCAATCTCTTTGTCAGTAGCAGCTTCAACAACTTCAATATCTGATTCATTGATTCCGCTCATAACTTCATCAATAGTTACTTCTTCACGATAGTATTCATGGATGGCCTCAATAATATCGCTCGAACGGCATATTACCGGCTGAACTTCCAGTTCGGTAATCCTGGAAACTTCATCAAACACAAAAATGGCATTTGGATCAGCCGTCGCCAAAGTCAGAACATTGTTTACACGAAACATGGGAATAACTTGAAAACGAAGCGCCTTTTCTTTCGGTAAAATATTGACAATCCAGGGATCTATTAAACCTTTGCGCAACCATGTGTGTGGAATTCCAAATTGTTTTCCGAGTATATCTTTTAACTCTTCTTCGGTCAGGATACCTTGTTCAATCAGAATACGCCCAATGGGTTTCCTGGTTTTCTTTTGAACACGGAGAAACATGATCAGTTGTTCAGGCGTAAGACGACCCTGCTGTACCAGAATATCTCCGAGCATTCTGCTTTTCAGAATAAAATCAGTTTTCATGACGTATTTTTTATGGCTTCATGGATATTTTTATAAACATTGAAAGTATGCGCTAGCCGCGTTACAAGCAATATATCATTACAAAGTGCATTCAGACTGATTATTTGTAATATACTACCCTGGTTTTTCAGCGCTTCATGCATCTGAACCATGAGTTCCAGAGCTTTGCTGTCCAGATAGGAAACGTCTTTGCAGTCCAGAATGATATCGGTCTTCTGTTGGTTGGCAGACTCATTGAACACGGTCTCAAGTTCTTCACAGTTTTTATAAGTCAATGCCCCCAGGGGCGTCAAAACCGTTCTTTGGCCGATTTTTGTTGCGTTGATGCTTGATAGTGTCATTCGCAAATCCTTCTGGCGAGCTTTCAGGCTGTAATTAGTGTCTGAACGAAAACCTCAAAATGTCTGAAATTACAGTCGGTTAGATGCTATTCTCATGTCGAAGATTTTTAGCAATTAGCAGTTAGCAATTAGCTAAAAAATCAAACAGCTATGAGCTATGAACGAACAGCTATGAGCTAACAGCTAACAGCTTTTTCATTCTTTGGCAGAATAATCGTAAAACAGGTTCCCTTGCCAGGCTCGCTTTGAACCTCAATTTTTCCACCGTGGAGTTTAATAATCTCTAAGGTTATCGACAGACCCAATCCTGTTCCGGGTTTCTCTATAATATCGGGATCAGCGGAACGATAGAATTTATCAAAAATATGAGAGATGTCGTTATCGGCAATACCGTATCCTGTATCGACCACTTCACAAATTACTATGTTGTTCCGATCATTGATCGAAAATGTAATGGTGCCCCCTTCAGGGGTGTACTTTACTGCATTGCTTAGAAGGTTATTAATTGCAACTTTCAACAGCTCTTTGTCGCCCACTATTGATGGAAATTTATCCGGCAAATTTTTTTCAATAGTTATGTTTTTACTCAAAGCAAAGGGCTCAATGGTAGAAACACAATCTTCAAAAAGCCGGTTGGTTTTGACAAGTCCTTTGTTTATTGTCAAGCTTCCCATCTCAATCTTTGAGATATTAAGAAGGTTCCGAATGAGGCGACTTAACCGACCGGTTTCTTCGCTGATAGTGTTATAGAATTCTTTTTGCATTTCTTTGTTTTCTACTTCACCCTCCATTAACATTTTGTTGTATGATTTAATTGTTCTTAAAGGAGTCAGCAGTTCATGGGAGATGTGAGCAATAAAATCTTGCTGGCTTTTTTTCCCTGATTTTTCCCCGGCGATATCTTTGACAAAAATTATTTTGCCGATTGGATCTCCCCAATCATCCTCAAGATAGCATAAGGAGACCCGAAAAACGTCTTTGGACGCTATATCAGGGAAAGTGGTTTCAATAGGGTCTGTGAATCCGCCTGATTTTATTGTCTGGTGTTGTAAAACAAATGATACAATTTCTTCATTTGCCAGGACATCTCCCAACGATTGATCAACTATATCTTCCAATTTCCTGCTTAACATATTAAGCATATAATTGTTCATATTGGTGATATTGTTTTGAATATCAGTGACAATAATTCCGAAGTCCATAGAATCAAGAATATTAATAACTTGCTTTTTTTCAAACATAAGAACGCTTGACTTTGATATTAAATCCTCATTCTCGTTTTTGATTTTTTCAAATTTGTCCTTAAATTGAATTAAGGATTGATGAAAATTCTTTATGAATTGAGCAATTCCTGAGCCCTGCAAGGAATTATCGAAAACCGCCGCCGAACAGTTGCATGTATCCAGAATGTTTCTTGTCAGTTCTTCAATTGGTTTAAGCGCTTGTGCAAAACCGTAATAAGTGATGATGACGGCAGAAATGATAAAGAATGAAAGCATCGCCAGGAGGCTGATTCTTTCCATGGAAAAGGTCGATATACCAGGCAGTCTAAGTCCTATTCTTACGACGCCGGTTTTCTCTCCGTTTTCAAAAACCGGTTTGACAAATTGATAAATAGTATCTCCGGATCCACCGGCCTTAAAGACCTGATGGGTTAACTCCATTGCAGCCAAAGGGTTCGTTTGAATATCCTTTGGGATTTTAGACCTTAGATTATGGGGTAATAAAGAAACTATTTGTTGTCCGGTCTGATCATTTATAACACAGTAAACCAGACCCTGGCTGGAAGTATATTCCACCAGCGTTCGCAGGAAAAAATCACGCTTTTTACCCTCAAAATCCCGTATGGAATGTAACGCAATAAGGTTGACGATGCGGTTTCCTTTGCTAAGTATCTCTTTTATGCTTTCCTTTTCTTCTTGTTGAATCAGGATTCGCGTAAAGATTGCGGTTCCAGCCATAATAAGAACCAGCAAAGCAAGGCCGATCCGTAAAAATTTCATAAGTATTTTCTCTCTTGCAAGATCGCTTGAATCACGTAAAGTTAATAGGAATTTCCATTGAAATACCCCCCCTGTAATTATGCCATATGGCATTAACTTGAGAGGAAAATGTGAAGTGTTATTGATGTCCGATATTTTATAAAAGTGCAAACAAATAATGAAGGATCCCAATTTTTTTAGGTTAGAAAAATCCAAAGCATCTGGCTTCCGGTTTTCGTCGGAATGACGCTGCAACCAAGTTTCGGTTGAACCTGCATGTTTAGCAGCTCAGTCTTTCTTCTTTTTGTGCATTAGTGGGGGTAACGGTGCTATGTTATTGAGATTTTCCTTGACCTATAGCTCCTTTTGTGCCACTTTATAAGCAATTAAACATTGCATATTCCTCCCCTGTTAATAAAAGTTTTTACTTTCTAAAAATCATTAAACTTTATTACTTTTTTAGTTGGAACTGTCATTAAATTCCGGTTGCGGTAACAGTTACTACTGAGGCCACGAAGGCCCCAATAATAGGAAAAGAATTCCTAAAGATCCTGAAAAAGGATCAACCGTTTCAGGAAAAAATACGACACAGCAGCATCAATAAAAACCTGGAATAAAACCAGAGCTGATTTATAGTTGCTATATAGTGCCCGAACGAAAACTTGAAAATTTTTTCAAGTTCAAGGAAAGCGCAAATTTTAACCGCAGAAATACATGGGGTATTTTGAGGATTAAAATTTGCGCCTGACGCAGAAATTGGAAAAATTAGCAGTTTTCGTTCAGGCACTATCTATAGATCATATTTTGGGAGATCATATTTCAGATACTATTAAATAAAACAAGGCCATGAAGGCCCTTAAAAGCAAAAAAGCTTTTTTGGTGTTTTTGTGGCTTTTTTTTGTTCTTTAATTTTAATGATGAAGAAATTTGGGAACAAAATGAAGGACCGGATGCTTTTTTTATCAATTCAAAAAACAGTAAGGAGTAATTATTATGAAAAAAAATGTGATTATGAATAATGTGGTATTAATAACTTTAATAAGCGCAGCAATGATACTTTGTTTAGCAACATCTCCATTTGCCCAAGAAGAAAAACAAACGTATCAACTTGAACCAATTTCGGTTATTGCAACAAGAACGCCCAAGGTGTCGCTGGATGCTCCGGCCAGTATTTCGGTTATTACAGAAGATGAAATTGATGCTTTTATTTCCGAAGATCCTTTTAAACCGTTAACCCGGGCAGAAGGGATATGGCCACGTTCATACAGGGGACTTGCAGATTACTGGACACGTCCTGTTATCAGAGGCCACAGAGCCCTTATTCAGGTTGACGGAGTAAACTGGAATGATTATGGCTACTATTCTCATACCGGCGCTATTCCAATGCCGGATGTAGAAAGAATAGATGTGGTCAGAGGACCGTTTTCCGCGCTATATGGCTCAATGGCTCAAACTGCCGTAATCAGCTATACAACAAAAATACCTGAGGATGGGGAGGTTGATGCTTCCGCCTCTTATGGGGACTGGCACAGCAGATATTATAGTCTCAGGTTTGCAGATCGGCCTTTTGATGAAAACGATAGTTTCTTTTATTCGTTCAGTTTCAAATCACGAACTTCGGA
>DAOWEW010000067.1 GCA_030638305.1 Desulfobacteraceae bacterium | reverse complement strand
GGATGATTTTATTTTTTTGCATAGGGGTCAGTAGGTTTTGAGTTTTGAGCAAGGGGACGCTCGGCCCTTGTTTATCGTCCGTCTGCAGCTAATTGCTTTTAATTAAACCACGGGCTTCGCCCGTGCGACCCCACGAGGTTCTATCGTTCCGGCGAGATAGAATAATGTGGTAATAGGTTCTCCCTCAGGGAAAGTTCCAAAGGGTACAGAAGGAAGAACCTATGAAAGACTGGAAATCATTATCACATGTAAGATGGGACTGTAAATATCATTTGGTTTTTATTTCAAAATACCGTCATAGAACGATTTATGGCGAAGTAAGGAAAAAAATTGGTGGGATAAGCAGTTCGTCAAAATTATCGCCTATTTTGATTTTTCCTCGTAGGGCACCGGGTAGGCGCGGTTTCTCGCTTCGTTCATATCGCACAAGCTTTGCAACAGGCTTTCCTGCCTTACCAATGATTACCTCTTGTCCGGCCACAACCTTCTCAATAAGGGCTGATAACTGGGCCTTTGTCTCTGAAATATTGGTTATGAGCATGTTCATCACCTCCTAATTTATAGTCTGACCAGACCAGACCATAAAGTCAAGACATTTTTTGGGGGAGTTAATTCCAAAGCTAAACCCCCAAAATATGCGGTATCCAGTATTGTTGGGTATCTTAAAGGCAAAAGCACAATGATTTTGTTTGAAAGGCACAGCAGTTTCAGATATAAAATATTATCTACATCAAAATGCGTTGAAATGGCATAAAAAAGAAGTGGTTGAAAGGTTTGAGTTATAATGAATAATCAATTCTTTGAACAACCTATCCTCAACTCTCCATATGAATATCCAGCCCGGCACTGGGAACTTGATGACCAGGGCCAGCCGACACAGCGAATTATTGAAAAGCGGCGGAGTGCAAAGTTTATCACTCCGATTCCAAAGCCGAGAAAACGCAAAAACAAAGATGCGCCCCAACAACAGGAATTTATTTTCGACGAAGGTAAAGGGATTTCAACACCTCCACATCCAAACTGGTTTATGATTATATTTCCGGTTGTTACAGGGAGAATGAAGACGGTACAAGTCAGTTGGTAAATGGGAGGTTTATGAGATTGAGGCAGATTTTAAGGCCAGGGTCGAAGCGGAATTCAGCAAAATTGTTGAAAGGATAACAGATGGAAACTGAGATGGTCCACACACTGACTGCTACCTTTGAGTCTCACGCCCAACAAACCGAGAATGGCGTTGAGTTCTGGCTCGCCCGTGATTTGCAACATCTTCTCGGCTATGCGGAATGGCGCAATTTTATTACTGTTATCAGCAAAGCCAAAACCGAAAGCCGGCGGGAGATAGATGACATCATGCTTACCCGCTATGCTTGCTACCTCTTTCAATGCCAAAGAACTTCAAATGGTCAGCGAATCAGCAATTTCAACAGAACATATTACCAATAACCAGGCCGTCCGCAAAACGCTGCTCGAACGTGGCATTCGCCCTTAAAGGCTACCTGCAGCTGAAGACGTGAAAAAGGTTGCGCGGCGCCTTGTTTCCGACGAGAAAAAGGCCTTGAAAAATTCCAAATGATCCTTGGCGACAGTTTGCAGGTCATGGCATCATTAGCGGAACGTGAGGGACTTCGCGGAAAAGTTCAGTGCATCTATATTGATCCGCCATACGGGATTAAGTTCAATTCCAATTTTTAGTGGTCAACGACGAGTAGGGGATGTGAAGGATGGCAAGGTGGATCACATGAAAATGAGCAGAACTTGTATATCCCTACTTAAATATACTTACCCTTGAGTTATCACGGTCAACGACGAATATAGTGTCTGAACTGTTAATAAATATATATGACGGAGTTGCCAGGCATCCTTCTATCCATCCTGGCCTTGAAAAATTAAAAAGAAACTTTCCTTTTCTGTCAAATACAAGAATCTTGTTCTTATGCTGATCCACGATATAAATCAGCCCCTGATTATCAACTGCCAAACTAACAGGGAAACTGAACTCATCCCTGCCATTTCCGCGACTCCCGAACTCTAAAATTTTCTTGCCTGACTTGTCGTATTTTCTTGCAATTCCTTCTACTGTGCTAAGAGTATATATAGACCCTCGCCTGTCAACTTTAATGTCGTTAAATCTTATTTTACTGTTTTTAATTACTTCTTTGTTAAACTTCAGGTTTGAATTAAAAATAAGAATCCTGTTATTAGCTCTGTTTATAATATATATGTTGCCGTTAGAATCTATTGCCATTTTTCCAGGATTAAAGGTGGCGGAATCAGGAACTCCTGATAGATCTAACGAATTAATTAACTTTTGCGCCACATCAATTACAACAATACTCTTTTTTGCCGGATCAACAACAAGAAATCTTCCATCAATAGCTCTTAAAATATTGGTGGGATTCTTCAGGTCGTCCTTGGGATGTAATGCAGATAGATAATTAAACTCCGAATCATAGGAAAGAATGCGACAATTTGAAGAATCTGTAATATATAATCTCTTTTTAATTTCATCAAAAAATACGCCTCCAATAAGCCCCAATATCCCAACATCCCGGTTGCTGCCTAATGTAGTAATTATATTGATAGCATCTTTCTTACCATAGGCTTTTATGGGTACTATCAAAAGAAGAAAAACATTAAAAACCAATATATACTTCTTGATCATTACACACCGTTTCCGTTTCTCAATATGATGAATGACATTGTATGCACAATTCTTTTTTCCCATCAAATCGCAGTGAAAATTCATGTTTGGAGGCCATCAATGCATGACAGGTAATACAGGTAATTTCTCTTTTTGATCTTGGATCAATGGCACTGGCCCCTATTGGATGAGAAAAAGTGGCATGCCTTTTGTGGCATGATGTGCATAGAACAAACTCATTATTCACTAATAGAAGCCTGGAATTTGAACCATGAGGATCATGACAGCCATTGCAATTTCCTTTTTTTACTTCAGGATGTAAAAACTTTGTCTTTTTATCAGACATTCGCCATTTTGTATCCTGATGGCAGTTAAAACATATTTTTTTCAATACACCTTTTTTCATGCCGGATTGATCTGAAACATGTGGGTTATGGCAGTTGATGCAAAAAACACCATCAAAAAAATGATTGCTGATTTTGTTAAAATCTTCATCTACCTTTTTATGACATTGTAAACAGACCAGCGCTCCCTTTTTATTCAAACCTAAAGGATTTTCAGATTTCGGAGAGTTGTGACATTTTTGGCAATTGCTTTTATCAAAAGGTTTATGTTTATTCTGTTTTATTAAATTATCTTTCTTTGCCCCATGTGGATTATGGCATGAAACACATTCAGTGCCGGATACAGGATAAAATTCATGCGCTTTTTTTGTTTCATCGCTTTCTATTGAATGGCATGATGTGCAAATTTTCTTCTTATTCTTGCGAAGCAGCGAAAAATCATCAGACCCATGAGGATTATGGCATTTAAGGCATAATCCTTTTCTTGCGGGTTCGTGTTTTATTTTACCGAAGAAAATGTTTTCAGCTTTATGACACTTCAAACAAAGTTCTTTTCCTTTTGCGACAAGCAGATTTCTATTCTTTGATGAATGGGGATCATGACATTCTAAACAATTGCTTTTTTCAACCGGATCATGTGAAAATTTTTGTTTAACTCCCTTTCCTTCATGACAGCTTTTGCATAGACTGCCGATTTCCTTTTTCATTAGAGACTTGTGTTTAGATACGTGAGGATTGTGACAACTACCGCAATTAAAGTTTTTAAAAGGCGTATGCGCACCTTTTAACTTGATTTCTTTTTGCAGACTTTTGTGGCATTCAAGGCATTTTTTAAAGGATGTCTCGGCATTTGCCGGGCAAACTCCGCCTGTAACTGCATAAACCAGAGCCAATAGTGAAAAAATGCAAATATAAAGAAGTTTTTTCTTTTGCCACATAAGTATTTAAGTCTCGGTTATCGGTTATCAGTTTACGGTTATCGGTTTACAGTTTACAGTTTTTTATGTTTTTGATCAGCCGTGAACCGACAACCGATAACCGTTATTCATGACAGCGCTTACAGTCTTTATCCGCAAAAGGAGTATGCATAATCGGACGTAACAGTCCTTTGTTTATAGCTGAATGCGATTCGTGACATCCACTGCAATCAGCACTTGCAACAGAAATTCCATTGTGCGCTTGAATCATTGAAGGCGACGTTGCAACATGGCATTCGCTGCACAGCCTGGCACCATTCGCAATTAGTAAATATTCAATTTTTGCATAATGCGGGGTGTGACATTTTAAACATTTTCCATCTTTTGCAGGAGCATGCTTTAACTCTTCTTTGTCAAGTTTTGAAGCAACATCATTATGACAAGAAAGGCAAAGATTGCCAACAGGTCTGTTTAATTGCCCTTTTATTTTGCTGCCGTGTGGATTATGGCAGGAAGTACAATCTTCCTCTTTAAAAGGCGTATGCTGGTAAATGCTGCCTTTTCCGGCAAAGCTAAGACTATTATCATGACATTCATAACATTTTTCGCCGCCGACATTTATTAAATGAAATTGATTGTTCCCGGCATGCGCATTGTGGCAAGTCAGGCATTCTCCTCTTCCAAAAGGCCGGTGCACGACTTCATTTTTTACTTCATCCAACATCTGCTGATGACACTTGAAGCATAAATCCCGCTCTTTCCGGAGCAATAAATTTTTTTCCACAGATGAATGCGGGTTATGACACACAGAACAGCTCCCACTTCTTACAGGCGTATGTACGCTCACACGATCAAAAAGCTTTTTTTCTTTCTCGTGACAGGTATAGCATTGCTTGATTTCAGGATAGTTAAGCTCAAACTTGTTATCAGAAGCATGAGGGTTATGACATGCTATACATGTCCCTGCCTCAACAGGCTCATGGACATTGGATTTGATAAAATCAGAATTTTCATGGCAATCATAACAAAGGGTCTTACCTTTTTTCTTTAATATATATTTATTCCCGGATGAATGAGGATTATGGCAGGAAGTGCATTGCTTTTCTTTAATCGGCTTATGTATATGTTTTTTATCGAAACTACCTTTTGTATCCTTATGGCATTTATAACATATATCACCATCCGGAAGCAGCGTAATTCCTTTATAATCGGTCGAATGGGGGCTGTGACAGTCAAGGCAATTCCCTTTACCTGCAGGTGAATGGATATAGTCTTTAACAAACGCTTTTTCTTCTTCTGTATGACATTTATAACAAAATTCAGCACCTTTTTCTTTAATTTTCAGAGAATCTCCTGGCGCGCCATGACAGTCATTGCATTGATTTTTATCCAGCGGTTTATGGATAAAGTTCCGAAGCAGTTTGTCATTATTTGCCGAATGTGCTGCATGACAGGAAACACAAGATGCACCTGATACATCATAACCTGAATGTTTTTTTATAAAGCCTTTATTTTTAAAATTATGGCATTCAGCACACACATTGTTAACGGAATCAAATAAAAGATTTTCATAATCCGAGGAATGGGATTCATGGCAAAAAATACATTCTTTTTTAAATAAAGGCCCATGCTTTGTTTTTCTTTCAAAACTTTCCTTGCCGTGACACGTAAAACAAAGTTCACAGTCTTTTCCCTTTAATAAATTTTTATTCATGGAAGCATGGGGATTATGGCAGCTAACACATTTTTTATCCTTAACCGGCGCATGAATGTGTTTTTTCTCCATCATCTTCAAGCTGTTGTTATGACATTTATAACAAAGCTTTTTCTTATCTTCCTTAAGATAAACTCCGCCGATCATGCCATGAGGACGGTGGCATGATTCACAAGCTCCTTTTGAAACCGGAGAATGCACCACCCTGTTATCCTTAAACCCCGCTACCTTTTCCTGATGACATTCCACACATTTTTTTGCAAATCTCAACGGCTTATGAACACAGGAAACAACAGCCAGCACGGCAACTCCCACGATAAGCAAAAAACATAACGGCAGTCTTATATTTTTCATATGCCAACACACTTTAAGTAACGGTTTACGGTTCACGGTTTTTAAAATGGATTTTATTTCATCCCCCGTTTCTTAACCGGCTCTTTTTTCCTTTAACAGCTTCGAGAATTTTTTCAGCGGTTCCGAGGTAAATTGATTGAGTGCAGACCCTGCTTTTTCCTGAGCCACGAGTCTTGCCGGAATCTTTTTGATTTATTTTTTCCCTGAAAGTTTCCTGGTAAAGATAATAAGTATTATTACCTTGTGTTCTTGCTATGATGGTTCCCATTTTATTGTATATCGTTTTCTTAATTCATTAACCATTTTTTTATTAATATCAATTTGCGATACATTACGCAATTTATCTACATATTTTTTTAACCAATTATTAAACTTTTTCTTTATCAGAATTTGTTTGATTCTGTTTTTTACGATAGAAAATTTTTCATGCTCTCCGCCTCTTTTTCCTTTTAACTTAATTATCTTATATCTTTTTGAGTCTTCAACTATATCGCTAAGTTGACCACTTTCAAGGTCAATGATTGCCATCCTCACAGCAGGAGACAACCGCCCAATGGGTATCCATACATTAACTCCTGCGCGCAACGGCATTACTGATTTTTTTGAGGATAAAAATTCAAAATCAGCGCCTTGTCTTAACTCTTTTAATACCGCTTCTGCAGATTCTAAAGTTGACAATACTATTTCACTAAACCAGACCTCATAATCTTTTCTAAAATCATCTTTATGGGTTTCATAATATTCAACCAACTCGTCTTCCGACGGAATCGATCTCGGAAAAATTATTTTTTGTTTAAACAGATTTAATAACTGTTTCCCCTTATATTTTTCAATATTATTTTTAAATAAAGGATCATTCAAATAATTTTTTTTAAGAGCTTCCTGCTCGACCAATTCATAAATTATCAAACTATCAAGTATTTTTTCTTTATTTAAGATATCACCCCTGAGCTTTGGCAAGTGTTCTCTTGCCTCCTTTATAAAATCACAATCATCTATCGGTTCATCATTTACTCTTGCTATAATATTATTATCACAATCTTGCTGAGTTGGACTCATTGAATCAAGGAACTCTGTACCAATCCATACATCTGCCTTGTTTTTTAACTCAGCAATATAATCATTCGATCTTTTTTGTTCTTTTTCTTTTATCAGCTTTTTCCTGATACTATTTTTCACCTTTTCAAACATATCATCAGGAGCATGTTTTTTCTCCTTATAATATTGTTTAAAATATCCATATAGCTCATCTTCGGTGACATTTATTTTATCCAGAACATTTTCCTGTCTTAAACGAATTACAGAACGGCTTATTATATAATGATTAACTTTTTCCTGAAAAAACGGATCATCATCAAGTTTCACGTTGCAGGCTTCTTGAATTATAATACGTTCATTAATCAATTCTTCAATAACTTTATTAATATTTATACTGCCTGCCTTTCCATCAAGATTAGTCATTTGTTTAATTCTGTGAATAGTTACAAGTTTCTCCTCTAATTCATCCATGCTGATATTGTAACCATTAACTTTCGCAATAATCAACGAGTTATCATGGAAAACAGAGTAACGAAAACATCCGGAATTCACGGAAGCAACAACAATTAATATAATTAATATAGTATGTTTCTTGAAAAGAAATTTCATATAGAGATGACTCAATAAAGTGTGCCTGAACGGAAACTCCGTTCAGGCACACTTTTGAAATTTTGGTTTTGAGTTTAAAAAAAGCACGGCTGAGAAAAACATGTCAGCAAGAGGCTGACAAGAAGCCAGAGCTATAGTTGTGAGAACTTCTGAATCTGACCCCTAGATCCCTACCCTGCCCCCTGCTGACCTTGGAATTGTATCAATCAATTCGTTAACAAGCTTACGAGAAAGAGCAGACAGCGATCTTATTCTGCCGATACCAAAAATCGTTTCATAATCGTCACCTCTGCTGTAGTTCTGTCCTATCCATAATATAGAACAGGAATTTGTATGAATCATTCTAACATCAACAGAAATCACAGGGATCCGGGCATTTTTCTTTTTTCCTTCGCTTTCATATTTTTTAACACATCCGATAATAACTGCATCAACATTCAGTCTTTTTCCAATAAGTTTAATATGATCGGCTCCAATTCCCTTTCTTATTATTATTCTTTCTTCTACAATAAATTTTTTTACATTACCTGGAAATTCTATTTCAAATTTTCCGGAATCATATAATTCTCCAATAAATGCTTTTGTAACAATTTCGCCCGCATTCATTGTATTTGATCTGTTATAGAAAGGAAAAACTGCAACACGCTTAATTTTGTATTCATCAAAATCTTTTGTTCGAAAGTTATTTGGAGAATGCAGGGAGGAACATCCGGAAAGGCCGGAAAGGAAAGATAAACATAATATCAATATTGCTATACAACTACAGCAGTATTTTAGATTCCAGGCACCATATTTCTTCTGGTCATATTTCTTCATTAAAAATTATCAACCCATTCTAAATCTTGTTTTTCTTCAACGACCTCATCAGGCTCATATAGTTTAGCCGGTTGTTTCTCAATATTCAACATATTACCCGCTACATCCCGAACTGCAAGTGAATAGAAAAATTTTTCTTTTTTATCATTAATACTATTATTAAGCGCACAATTCAAGGTTGATGGTAAATCCTGTTGGCCATTGAATGTACTCAAACATTCATCGTTTTGATTATATATTGCTATACTCCATTCCACAATTTTACTGATATTGTTACATGTTACATCAAACGAAATAATATCTTTCTCAATTTTTCCCAGGGCTATCTCAATTTCAGGTGTGTTTCTATCTACAACAACCATTACTTTATCAGTTGAGACTTCATGACCGGCCTTGTCCTCAACAAACAACTGGCACAGATATATTCCATTATTAACTTGCTTAAAATCATTATTTTCGCCTCTCCAGAGCAATCTATCCGGAAGCTCCTCACCACCTTCGGCAGAACGTACAAGTTTCCCATCCTTGTTTGTAATTTCAAATCTCCAGGCTTTCAATAAATCTGTTGACAGCAGGTCCGGAAAAAATACAGCGCGGTCATTTACTCCATCATTATCAGGAGAAATAAATGCATTATGCAATGTAACAGCAATGAGTGGAGGAGTGTTATCAACAACAAGATTTGCCATTGCATCAAAGATATACGGTGTATCAAATTCTCCGTATGCATGTAGTTTTAAAATATAAGTTCCTTCAACACCGGGTGATTGAAAAGAACAGGTAAACCAGTTGCCGCCATCTGAAATAAGAGGAATTTTCATATCATCGACAAGAGCATATATTTGTCTCGGCTTACAGGAAATCTCTCTGAATTCTACCATCAACCCTGTCTCGCTGCCTCCTTTTACCACCTTGGGATAAAATCTTGTTTGCACTATCTCAAAAGGAGGCAAGTCTGGATTTTTTGCTTTCTTTCCGTCAAAGTTTTCAGGCAACCCCTTGAATAGATCCTTGACAGCGATTTCAACAAGCTTTTCTATTGAGCTTATTTTGCCGATACCCAGAAACGTTGCAAAATCATCTCCTGAAATCGAAACTGCATTCATCCAGATTATAGATGAATCTAAAGTGTCAATTATCTGAACGTCAAGATCAACATTGGGATTTTCATCGCCAGACAGTTCATTAATTGAACCAATAATTATAGCATCCGCGCTTAGTGCCTTTCCCAGCGCCCTAACTGTTGAGCGACTTATTGAGCGAATATCGCGAATTCTTCTTTTAATAAAAAATTGCTCTAATTTATTTTTATTTACTACATCCGGTTTTTCTCTTTTAAAATAATCATAGAGAAAATCATTAAAATCAAAGTTTATAGAATGATTTTCACCTGAAAGATTATCAAAGGGAATAATTGCAATTGTTTTTATACTACGAATGTCTTCAGACCAGGATGTTTGCAAGGGGAAAAACAGAAGAGCAATAAATATAACAAGATATCGTTTCATAAGGTAATAGTTTACAGTTCACGGTTTACAGTTTACGGTTTTTTAACCGAAAAGCGTATCAATCATCGCTACGATAACTTCTTTACAAAGATCTTCAGGACTATCCCTGTGCATACCGAATAATTGATCAAGGATATTCGCACCTTTTAAATTATGCTTTGCTTCCCAAAGGATAGTATGGGAGTTGACGTCAACCAATTTTAGAGAAATAGAAACTTCCGGGAATGAACTCCCCCCTATATTTGAAACACCGTATTGCATGACAGAGCCAATAACAATTGCTTCTACATTAAGACGTTTCCCAGCTCTTAGCGCGAGTTGCTTGCCAATAAGATTATCTTGCTTCAGCCCCTCTTCTCTTAAAACTTTTGAAACTTCTCCGAATTCAACAACATCAAATACGCCTCGCCTGAGTATTTCGGTTGCAACGACGTTCATTACCTTTTCGCCGGCAAATTTATCATTTGTAAGATTGATTATGGGTGCAACAGCAACTCTTTTTATGTAGCTGAAATCAACGGAAGGATTTATATAAGTCATAGGGCCGCTGCAACCCGGAGAGAAAAGAAAAAACAATAAAATTAAAAAAAAACTTAAATATCGAAAGCCGGGTAAGCTGATTTTTTTTAGTGTAAAATATTTCTTTATATCCATATTTTTCTTCTTCCTTCCAGAATTTATTAACTCAAGAGTCAATGTCATTAACTTAGGAACGTGGACGAAATAACTTTCACAAGTAGGCGCATAGATTTGGGTCAGGTTTGTTCGATCTTAAATCACAAAAGTTGAAGGAATAGCGAGCTATTTCAATATTTTTGTGATTTCAGATCGGGCAAATATGACCTGAAGCTGTGATGCATAGTTGGTGAAGT
>DAOWEW010000033.1 GCA_030638305.1 Desulfobacteraceae bacterium | reverse complement strand
TTGCCTCGGCAATTTTCTTTTCAAGGATATTCTGTGTTAACTCCCCTCGTTTGATATACTTCAGCTCAATCACATAGCCAAACCCCATGTCCGGGAACCTTGCCCAGAATGGCTCAAGAAAGATGTCTGCAAAGCCTTTGTTCATTTCCATCTCTGTTCCGGGCAAAAAATAGTCGGTCAAATTGAGATAGGCCAGAAGAAAGCCTTGAATGACCTTTTCTCCTGCAAGATAATCCCGCACCGAGGTCTGATTTTTCACTGCACCTGCCAGAAAATCAAACACAGGTTCCCATACTCCGTCATACGCCATATCACCCAGCATGTTAGCAAGTCTCCAAAGATCTACTCTGAAGATGTCCACATCAGCATACGCGTCCCGCAGATACCCGTACATGAGCTTATGAACAGTGAGGTTGGGAATTTGTAAAACGGTTCTGGTTCCGCTTGCCGGGGCAAAGGATAGCAGGCCAAAGTAGAGGAGCAGGGAAATGAAGTTCTCCGGCTGGATGATGGCCTCTAATGGAAAGCTGCTGGTCACAGAGGATGTAGTGCGCCCCTTTTCCATAATCTCTTTCAACCGGCTGAAGTTGCCATTTAATCGCCTATCAACAAGGATCAGGTGTCTAAGTTTGCCATAGTCCATCCGCACGTTCTGATCAATGAGTTCCTTGGGAAGCTTCCCTGTCCCAATGACCTTGTCTGTGAAATAGAGAACCATATCAGGGTTGTAAACAGCTCTTTGTGTGTCTTCAGCAAAGCGATAATTGTTGTACCACTTGCTCATAAGGGTAAGGCTTTCGTCAGTATCCGGAGAAAACAGGCCTTCTTTTCTGTAATGACCAAGCAAAGCTTTTACTTCCTCAACCGTAAAACCGAGCATTTCATTGAACTTTGGTTCCAGGCTTATATTTTTTCCAATGTTAAACCCGCTTGTGACATCGTCCATGGTCACTGGCGAGACTCCGGTGATGAACAACCTGGCCAGACTGGATCCGCTGCCTGTGGTTCCGGCCTTGAGTACATTGAAAAAATGGCGAAGAAAACCGGCGCCGTGGGTCAAGTCATGATAGGCTTTTTGACCGTGAATGGAAAGGATGGTGTTGGTAAAGTTGTCGTATTCGTCGATGAGTATGCAAATCCTTAAGTTATGGCTGAAGCCGTAGGCAAAGAGCCTGTTTAACCTGTCTGTAATAGTTGGCAATGCAGTGAGTTTGCTGAGGATTTCCGGGGTGAACGCAGCTTCGTATTTGCTGAGAAACTCTTCAAATACTCCCTGACAGTAACTTTCAAACGAACCCTCCAGCTTTTCAGGATCAGGATTGACTGCAGAAAAATTGAAACGCAGGATTAGATATATCCCCTGATCCTCAGTGGGATTTTCCCCAATACACGTTCCTTTGAAAATCTCCCCGAAACGATCTTTTTTGGCAATATCATAGTAACTTTCCAGAACGGAGAGCCACAGCGACTTGCCAAATCGCCTGGGTCGGATCAGGAAAAGATACCTGCCTGCTGCTTCTACCAGCGGGATAAAACCGGTTTTGTCCACATAGTAGTAATCATAGCGCCGGATCAATTCAAAATCAGCAATACCATAAGGAATTTTCTTGATTTTTTTGGCCATTTTTTTTGCTCCCGTAACGATAGAACCCTCTGTGTTCCTTAATTATCCATCCTCTTTACATCATGTACAAGCTTTACCTTTTTCATGGCTGATACTACTTTATTTAAATGCTCTATATCTTCAACAGATAAGGTGAAAAAACAGTCAACTATTCCATCTTCCCTTGTTTCTGTTTTTACACTCAGTATATTTGCACCGCTTTTGCTGATAATGGCTGCAACTTCAGCGAGTAAACCAACTCTGTCAGCGGAACTAACGCAAATTTTTACCGGATATGTTTCTGTAACATCCTTGTTCCATTCTATATCAATTTGCCTTTCAGGGTTCATTTTCAAAGCATTTATGCAACTTGTCCGGTGAACGGTAACTCCATATCCTATCGTTATATAGCCTGTAATAGCATCTCCCGGAACAGGCTGACAACACTTGCCAAATCTTATAAGTATATCATCCACACCTTTTACAAGCACACTGTCCCCGGGCTTTTTCTTCCGCTTACTGTCGATTATTTTGTTAAAAATAGATTCATGATCTTCTTCTATTTCGGGTTTGGGTACAATTTTTCGTATAATCTGCAGCGGTGTGATTTTGCCGTAGCCCACGCTTGTGATCAAATCATCTGTTGTTTTAAAACCAAAATGCTCAACAACCCCGTCCATATCCTCTGATTTTAATAATTCATTGAAGTTAAGACGATACTTGCGAAAGGCTTTTTCGCACATCTCACGGCCAAGAGTAATGCTGCGATCTTTTTCCTGAGTTTTTATCCACTGCCTTATCCTGGAGCGAGCCTTGACAGTTTTAACAAAATTCAACCAGTCTTTACTTGGATGATGATTTTTCGTTGTAATAATTTCAACAATATTACCTGTCTGCAACTCATATTTGAGAGGGACTATACGACCGTTAACCTTGGCGCCCGTGCACCGGTTGCCCACTTCCGTGTGTATTTGATAAGCAAAATCTACAGGTGTTGCGCCCTTTGATAGTGATTTTATCTCACCATGAGGTGTAAAAACATATACTTCATCAGGAAATAGATCAATGCGAACGTTCTCAAGAAATTCATCCGGATTCCTGAAATTTGCCTGATTTTCAACCAGGTTCTGAATCCATGCAAATTTTTTACTTATACTTTCATCAACATCTTTTCCTTCTTTATAGCTCCAGTGAGCAGCAATTCCGGATTTTGCGACTCTATCCATATCCCAGGTTCTTATCTGGATTTCCATACGTTCCCCAAAAGGCCCTATAACAGTTGTGTGCAACGC